>JAJRWA010000049.1 GCA_024277025.1 Candidatus Krumholzibacteriota bacterium
AGCGGTACTGACCCTTGGCGCGCCCCCACCCGACGTTCTGGACTTCCACCGGATCGCAACTCAATGACGGACAATCGCCACTCAGCGTGCCGAAACAACTGTTGCCGGCAAACTTGTCCACCAATGACAGAATATCCTCGTTGATGGGAGCAGGCGGCAGGTCCGAGTAGAACACGAGGGTCGCGGTGCCGGTCGTACCGGGTTCACAACCGGTGCCCCCGACAGGCTCGAACTTCAACAGAATATTGTCCACGCCGGGTATGCTCGGGTCGCCACTGCATTCCAGAAACCCCTGGTAGTCCACCGAACATTACGGATCGCCATTTGAACTGCCAATGGGGTCGGCCCAGGTCAGCGCGTCCACGAAGTCCGTGCAGGTGCAGGTTCCGCCGGGGCTGTCCAGCAGCAGATCCATGTGGCTCAGGGCATACTGGCTGCCCGTGTCCCAGTTGATCGTCAACGTGTAGGTCCACCCCGGCAGCGCCGGATCTGTCGTCGCGCCGGCCGCGACCGTGCCGCTGATGTCGCACTGGCCCAGAGCGAACTGCGCGCTGGTCATCGTCACCAAAACCAACAGGCACAGCGTGATCAGTCTTTTCATTCTTGTCTCCCCCGCAACGCCGGGGCCGCGCGCAGTCGCCTGCGTGGACCGAGGCCGTTTCATGGTGCTTGGATCATCATCCCTCAGACGTTCGAGCTTATCAAATCGATATCCCCTGCCGCATCACGGACCGGATTCAATTCCAATCCCGGGCAAGTCAGACCCCGACCGCCGGGCAGCCCGCCGGGAAAGTCTGAGCCGCCCTCGCCCGGATCTCGAAAGGCCTCTTTTGTCGACGGATCCGGGGTGCTAGACTGCTACGTTCCTCAAACCGAGCGGAGCCCGACATGACTTCCCGACGCCAATTCCTGATCGCCACCGGTGTCGGTCTCGCCGCGCTCGGCACCGGACGCCTGGGCACTGCGCAAGAGCCCACAGCCGGAAGCGGCACCGGTCTGTCCCTGATCGATGAAGTCGTGCCGCCCGGACAGCAACCGGCCACCCGCCCCATCGTCGTGTCCACCTGGCGTCACGGCCAGGCGGCCAACGCCGCGGCCTGGCCGATCCTGCGGGCCGGCGGCCGCGCCCTGGACGCGGTCGAAACCGGTGTCCGCGTCACCGAGGCCGATCCGCAGGTCATGTCCGTCGGCTACGGCGGCCTGCCTGACCGCGACGGCCACGTCACCCTGGACGCCTGCATCATGGACGAAACAGGCAACGCCGGCGCGGTGGCTTTCCTGCAGGACATCAAGCATCCGATCAGCGTGGCACGGGCCGTCATGGAAAAAACGCCCCACGTGATGCTGGCCGGCGAGGGCGCGCGCCAATTCGCCGTCGCCCAGGGCTTCCCGACCACGGACCTGCTGACTCCAGCGGCCCGCCGGACCTGGCAGGATTGGCGCAGGACAAGTCACTATAAGCCCTGGTCGCCGGGGTCGGACCCCGCCCGGCACGATACGATCAGCCAGTTGGCCCTGGACGCCCACGGCAATCTGGCCGGCGCCTGCACAACCAGCGGTCTGGCCTTCAAGATGCACGGCCGGGTCGGCGACTCGCCGATCATCGGCGCGGCCCTGTTCGTGGACAATGAAGTGGGCGCCGCCTGCGCCACCGGTGTCGGCGAGGAAGTGATCAAGACGGTGGGCAGTTTTCTGATCGTGGAATTGATGCGGCAGGGCAGGTCACCGGCCGATGCCTGCCGCGAAGCCGTGGAACGCATCGTCCACAAGAATCCCCACTGGCGCGAGCTGCAGGTCGGCTATCTGGCGTTGGATCGCGGCGGCAACGTCGGCGCCTTCGCCTTGCGGCCGGAATTCCAGTATGCCGTGACCGCAGGTCCCGAGACACAGCTGATTGACGTCGCCCACCGGACCGGATAGGAAATGGCGCCTCGCCCTGATCACGGCGAGGCGCCAGCTCGCTCTACGACTTCTCGCTGCCCAACCATTTGTAGACAACCCCGGCCAGCACCGCACCGACGATCGGCGCGACCCAGAACAGCCACAGCTGGCCCAGAGCCCAGTCGCCGACAAAAATAGCCGGCCCCGTGCTGCGCGCCGGGTTGACCGAGGTGTTGGTGACCGGAATACTGATCAGGTGGATCAGGGTCAGGCCCAGCCCGATGGCGATGGGCGC
Source organism: Candidatus Krumholzibacteriota bacterium (assembly GCA_024277025.1). Classification (GTDB taxonomy): domain Bacteria; phylum Krumholzibacteriota; class Krumholzibacteriia; order LZORAL124-64-63; family LZORAL124-64-63; genus JAGRNP01. Next base: position 2,177 of record JAJRWA010000049.1, read on the forward strand.
AAAACCCTTGGGCGCCCGCTCGTCCGTCGCCCCCAGAATGATGATCAGGAACATGAAGGTCATCACGACTTCGGTGACCAGCCCCGACAGCAACGAGTAGCCCCCGGGCGAATGTTCACCGTAGCCATTGCTGGCCAGACCGCCGCTCAGGTCGAAACCCGCCTGACCGCTGGCGATCAGGTACAGCACGCCCGCGCCGGCGATCGCGCCGAGGACCTGGGCCACGATATAGGGCGCCAGTTCCGATTTGTCGAAGCGCCCGCCGGCCCACAGCCCGAACGAGACCGCCGGATTCAGGTGACAGCCGCTGATATGGCCGATGGCAAAGGCCATCGTCAATACAGTCAGGCCGAAGGCCAGAGCCACGCCCAGCAGGCCGATCCCCACGCCGGGAAACGCCGCCGCCAGCACCGCACTGCCACAGCCACCCAGTACGAGCCAAAATGTGCCGATGAATTCGGCGCCGAGTTTTCTGGACATGGTATCCCTCCTGGACCGTTGTCGGTTCGTCAGTCCCCACACATCCAGGCAAACATCCCACAACTACGAGGCTTTCGCACGGGTTTTTCGGGCCGGTCAGGTCAGGTCCGTCTTCAACACCCGCCAGCGCCACACCCAGGGCAGGGCCAGCCAGGCCGAGGCCGCCACGGCGGCCGACCACCGGACAGGGCCCGGGTCCGGCCAAAGTCCCGGCACAGATTCCGCACCGAAACGACTGACTGGTTGTTCATGATTTCCTGCTCCCCTGCTTGTGTTCAAAACGATCAATGAAGCTGTTGAACAGATCGACGGCCTCACGCCGCGGCACAGCCAACTGCACAACCAGGCTGGCCGCCTCCTTCAGCGACGCGCGCAGCAATTTCCGGCGCTCCCGCCCGGCCTTCTGCTCGGTGATGGCCGCCACGAAAATGCCGATGCCCTGGCGCCTTTCCGCCACACCCTCGTCGACCAGGATTCCGTAGGCCTTGCTGATCGTCATCGGATTGACCTTCAACCGCGCCGAAAGACTGCTCACGGATTCCAACTGTTCACCTGCGTGGAGCCGGCCGGACATGACCAGCAGCTTCACCTGGTCGATGACCTGGCGGTAGATGGGAGTGCCTTCGCTGGCGTCGATTCGGATCATGCTGGGCCTCGGTCCGCTGTATATTGGTCTATTAGTTGACCAATATGGTAGTGGTGGTACGGGAAAATGGCGGGCAGGTTGCAGAAGAATCTGGGGGCTGCGGCATCCCGGGTGGGACGGACGATTCTTCCGCAGCGCGGGCCTCCTCGCCCGGTCGATCCGGGCGCGGCTCAACTGGTCCCGGCCGCGTGGGGCCCGACTCTTCCTGGTACACGGTCTCCGGCTTGTTTCCGGTGCATTTTTCGTGCCCGGGTGGGTGTCTCGTGCTCTTTAACCTGTATATATTTCAGTATATTAGCTTGCCTTTGGCTTCACTTTTCGCTATATTGATTGCACCTCCCCAAGGCTCCATTTCGACTCACAATATGTGAGGAAAAAACCATGCTCGAAACTCGTCAGGAGACCCGCTCCGGCCAGTCGGCCCGTGAGGTGCATCTTGCCCTGAAATCGGCTTTGCAGAAGATGGCCGAGGCCGAGAAATGTGCCGTGATCTGCTTTGGCGAGATCATGGCCCGCAAGCTTTATCGCGAGTTGGGCTACGGGTCGATCAACCACTACGCC
>JAJRWA010000050.1 GCA_024277025.1 Candidatus Krumholzibacteriota bacterium
GAGATCACCCGCGTGGTGGCCAACGCCGGGGCCATGACCGGCGCCGACGAGTAGCCGTCGCACCGTCAGACAAGAAAAGAAGGCCCGGACTCGAGTCCGGGCCTTCCTCAGTCTGAGCGGTGCGGTCTAGGGCCAATAAAGCAGTCGGCCGCAGCTTTCGCACTTCTGCACCTTGTTCTCGTTGGTCTTGCTGACAAAGGAACTGGGAATGTTCGCGAAGCAGCCGGTGCACAGATTGCCGACCACCGGCACGACCGCGTGGCCGAACTTGCCGGTCAGGCGCCGATACCAGCTCAGGTGCCCGGGTTCGATCTGGGCCGCCAGATCTTCGCGCGACTTCTTGAGCTCTTCGAGACCACCGTGGCTGAAGCCCAGGCCTTCCAGTTCGGAGCCCTGCTCATCGGTCTCGCGAATCATGCCGTCCAGGTCCTGCAGGGCGACCAGCAGTTGCAGTTGGGGATGCATGGCTAGTCCTCCTTCATGACGGCGCAGAAGTCGTCGTAACCTTCGGCGGCCATCAGCTTGTCGCGCAGGTCGCCGTCCTGCACCCGGTCGATCAGGGCCGCGAGGGACTTGATGTACTGGTGCCCGCTGTCCTGCGGCGGCGCGATCAGCATGAAGAAGAGGTGGGTCTTGTTGCCGTCCTCGGAATCGAAATCGACGCCGGCTGCGCTGCGGGCGATGAGGATGGTCAAACGCTGGACGGCCAGAGTCCGCCCATGAGGGAAAGCGATGCCCGGTCCCACCGCGGTGCTGCCGAGGGCCTCGCGGCTCTGCAGCATCTTCATGATGGTCTCGGGGTTGGAAATCTTCGTCCCGGCAAGTAAACCCTCGACCAATTCGGCCAGGGCGCTCTGTTTGTCGGTGGCTTTGAGATCGGGGAGAAAGAGCTCGGGTGAGGTGTGCTTTAAAACCTCGGCAATATCCATGAGTGCCGCACCACCTTGAGAAAGCAGGGAAAATATGTCACACTTCAGGTTAAGCAAAAGCTAACCCATGGGCAGGGGATAAACAAGCCACAAATCGGATCTATTCAGCGGAAACGCCCGGCACGGCAGCCGGTGCGAACTGACGGGGAGGTGCGCCATCAGCGGGCGCGATGAGCAGGACGACGGGCAGACCCGGACAGGCGTGGTCATTCGGGCCACCGCCGGCCATTGCCTGGTCTCGATCGAGGGTGCTGTCTGGCGCTGCCAGTTGCGCGGCCGCCTGAAGAAGGGGTCCCGGGCGGCGCAGACGGTGGCCGTCGCCGGGGATCGGGTGCGGATTCAGGTGTTGGACACCGAATCCGATCCGCCCTCGGGTGTCATTGAAGAGGTGCTGCCGCGGGTGAATCGGATCAGCCGCATGGCGGCCCGGCGCAGCGGGGGGCAGGTCGAGCAGGTGCTGATGGCCAACCTCGATCAGGTCGTCGCGGTGCAATCGCTGCGGGAGCCGACCCCGCAGCGCGGTTTTGTCGACCGGTTGCTGGTGGCGGCCGAGCGATTCGGTGTGCAGGGGGTCCTGGTCCTGAACAAGGTGGATCTCCTGGCGGATCTTGCCGCCGAGGAAAGTATCTGGAACTACTACCGGGATATGGGCTACACCGTGATCTGGGCCTCAGCGGAGACGGGCCGAGGACTGACTGATCTGCAGGCCCTGCTGACTGACCGCATTTCGCTGTTGATCGGGGCCTCGGGGGTGGGCAAGAGCAGTTTGTTGAATATCATCGAGCCGGGACTGGGCCTGCGCGTCAACGAAGTGACGGGCAAGACCGGGCTGGGCCGCCACACCACCACCCGGACCGAGCTGTTTCCCCTCAGTGGCGGCGGTTTCATCGCCGACAGCCCGGGGATCCGGGGCTTCGACCCCTGGGACATGGACCCGCAGGATGTGCGGGACTACTTCCCCGACTTCCGGGAACCCGGCCAGGAGTGCCATTTCCGTACTTGCGTGCATCGGGATGAGCCGCGCTGCGGCGTCAAGGACGCGGTGGCGCGCGGGCTGATCCCGGCTTGGCGACACGCGGCCTATCTGGTGCTGCTGGCGGATTTGGAAGAGCGCAAGGCGCGCGTGGGATACCGGTAGGCGGTCCGGCGTTCGGTTGCCTGAATGCCGGTCAGGGCGGCATAGAATCTGACCGCTTCTTCGCTTTCGTGCAGCACCTTGTCCAGCGGCATCAGTCCCGTCGGCGGGTCCCAGCGGGTGGCATGCTCGGCCTGGTCGGCTGCCCACCAACCGGGCAGACGCGCGCCGAGAATACTGGGAGATTTGGCGGTCACCTCGTATATTCCGAGGGCCAGACAGGCGATATAGAGCAGCACGGCTCCTGCCTGCAGCAATCGATTCATGGCTTTGAACTTCCCGCGACGGTGGTTGACGGCGGCCAATGGCCGGTCTGGGCCAGGTCGCCCGCGACCGGTCTGCTGTCGGCCAACGCAAGCACCATGCCACCGAGGAGACGGGGACCGGATGTCCGCCAGCCCTGCCCGCAGCATCAAGCGATCGGCTTCCAGTGGTCTGGCGCGTCTGGCCCGCCGTCCCCGGCTGACCGCGGCCCAGTTGCTGGCCCTGCAGCCGGCGCGGATCCTGATCGTGCGGCAGCACAATCAGATGGGCGACATGGTGTGCGCCACGCCGGCGCTGCGGGCCATCCGGGAGACCTGGCCGACTGCCGAGATCGCCCTGGTCACCGCCCCGCTCAACCAGGGCGTGGTCGAGCACAGCCCGCTGCTGGACCGCATCATCACTTTCGATCGTCGCGTCTGGCAGCGACCGGCCCGGTTGTTGGCCTTCGTGCGCACGGTGCGGGGCTTTCGGCCGGAGCTGGCTTTGGTTCTCAGCAGTATTTCCTTCTCGGTGACCAGCGCCTGGATTGCCGCGGCCAGCGGCGCGCGGTATATCGTCGGGGCGGACAGCCGTCCCTTCGGCTGGGATGTGAGCCGGCACCTGTTCAGCCTGGAGATGCCGGCGGCCCCGGTCATGGACTGTCCCGCGGTCGAGCACAATCTGGCCCCGCTGCAGGCACTGGGGATAACCACCGACGACCGGATGCCGGTGATGGTACCGGCGCCGCAGCAGGTGGCGCGCGCCCGGGAGATCCTGGCGGAACTGTCTCTGCGCCCGGGTTTCTGGGCTCTGCATCCGGGGCGGGCAAACGTCAGAATATCTGGCCGGCGGCCGGTTTTGCCGAGATGGCGCGGCGGGCCCGATCGGCTGGCTGGCAGGTCCTGATTCTGCACGGTCCGGCCGACGCGGAACCGTTGGCTGAGCTGCAGCGTATCCTGGGCGCCGAGATCGGGCCGGATCTGCGGGTGGCGCCCGCCTGCCCGGTCGGGGTCGGGGCGGCTCTGTTGCTGCAGGCGGATCGCTTCCTTTGCCATGACACCGGTGTGATGCATATGGCCGGCGCCCTGCGCGTGCCGACCGTGGCTCTCTTCGGTCCGACGGATCCGGCCCTGTGGCAGCCGCCGGCGCCGGAAGTGGTCGTGGTCAAGAGCCGCGGGCGGGCCGACGTGGCCGCGCGACCGGGGCTGGGCGGCGACGAATTCGGTTGGATGGAAAATATCACTCCCGCGGAAGTCTGGATGGCATGGTCCGGGTTGCCGGGACGACGGCTTCGAACAGAAGAGGAATAGTCTTGGAACTGATTGCTGTCCGCGTACTGGTGCTGCTGTTTTCCGTGGTGGTGCATGAAGTGGCCCATGGCTGGGTGGCCTACCGCCTGGGTGATTCGACGGCCTATGAAAAGGGCCGGCTGACGCTCAATCCGATCCCGCATATCGATCCGGTCGGCAGCATCATCGTGCCGGCGCTGTTGTCGATGACCGGCACGATCATGCTGGGCTGGGCCAAGCCGGTGCCGGTCAATCCCGGTCGTCTGAATAATCCCCGCGATGACCACCCCAAGGTTGCGGCGGCCGGCCCGCTCAGCAATCTGCTGTTGGCTGTGGTCTTTGCCTTGGCGTTGGGTGTGAGTGTCGGTCTGACCGGCATGCCCGCGGCGCACGGCGGGCCGCCGACCCTGGGCCGGTTTCTCTACACGATGTTCGAGACGGGAATATTCATCAACGTGGTCCTGGCCCTGTTCAACCTGCTGCCACTGCCGCCGCTGGACGGCAGCTGGATCCTCAGCCGGTTCCTGCCGCCGGAGGCCCGGGCCCGGTACGAGAACCTGCGGCGCTATGGTATGTTCATCGTAGTGGGGTTCCTGTTGCTGATCCGCTACACGGCCTTCGGTGATGTGCTGAGCAGCGGGGTGTTCGCGGCGGTCAGACCGTATTTCCAGCTGGCCCAGCTTGTGGCCAACAGCATCGGCTCCTGAGCATCTGGGGAAGAGCCCGGCGCCAGGGCCGGGCTCGCCATCTTCACAATGAACGCGATCAGTAGTTCAACCGGCAGAGCCTCCCGCCGTGGCGGGAGGCTCTTTGATCACCCAGCGAATGGGAACCATCTCCGGTCTTGTCAGTCAGCCAGCTCAGCAATCTGGTGGCCGGCGGAGATAGCCAGATTCACGGTAGCGATGGCGCTCTGGTTGCCAGAGGTATCGACGGCGTAAATCGAGTAGTGGTTGGCACCCAGCGGGGGGTTGTTGTCCACATAGCTGGTCATCAGGGCCGGCGAACCGACCAGGGCCACGGTGGTGCCGTTGTTCTCACGAGAAATGACGTAGCCGGCGAGATCGCTGTCCACGGTATTCTCAGCCCAGGTGATGGTGGCTGCGCCAGCGGCGTAGTCCAGGTCCAGGTTGGCCGGAACGGCCGGGGGAGCGGTGTCGACGACGACGGCCGCGGGGTTGCTGTCGTCACTGCTGCAGCCGGTGAAAGCCAGCGCAACGAGACCGATCAGCACGAGAGTTACGATTTTCTTGCTGCTTGCCATGGGATGGTCCTCCTTCTTTCGCTTGGTTGTCCGATGGTCTTGTTGTGGCTGCGACCGGCAGGAATCGGTTGCAGTGGCACAGTTGTTTTGAAATCTGCCCTGCCGGTCACGTCCACGGCGCCCAAAATGCAAAGCCGGTGCCATTCACCTGACCGGAATCGGGTTTCCTGTAACATGTTGTTTTGGTAGGCAATTAGGAGCGTCTTAAGGAAGCGGGGAGGAACAATGCGGACGATTGAACCGTGATCGGACTTGTGATATGCGACGATAGCGGAGCACCAACGTGCAACTTGCCCGAATGATACCGATCGTCCGCCTGGGCCGGCGGTGGCGGCACCACGGGACCTCCCCGGAAATTGCTTAAAGCCCTTGACATCTTTTGTCTTATGGATAATGATAAATGATGAGTCCGGTGAATGTCGGGGATGGTGCAGGTGTTTTTATACCCTATGACCCAGGAGGCTTGCCATGACCAAGGCCGATATAGTGGAAGACATCGCCCAAAAAACAGGTTTGACCAAGAAGGAAGTCGCCGAAACGGTTGATCTCTTCCTTGAGAAGATCGGGAATCTGTTGGTGGAAGGTAAGCATCTGGAAATTCGTGGCTTTGGCACGTTCAAGGTCAAGGAGCGCAAGGAACGAATGGCGCGCAACCCCCGCACCGGTGAAGCCGTGCCGGTGCCCTCCCGCAAAGTCCCGGTTTTCAAGGTCTCCAAGATGTTGAAGGACAAGGTGGCTGAGGCGACGTAGGACGCTCCGTACGGGACAAGGGCCGCTTGCGGTCAGGTACAATATCGAACCGGTCTTCCGGCTCTGGCCAGGGACCGGTTTCCTTATGTCCATCACCGGCACCAGACCGTAATCTGGTTGAGTCCCGTGCCCGACAGCGTGTATCTTGTCGTGGCCGGTGGAACCTGATCGTGCACCCCGCCCCGGAGGCGAATGATGTCCAGCTCTGATCCGCGTGTCGACATGCGCAGTGACACAGTTACCCGGCCTTCCGCCGCCATGCGTGAGGCCATGTTGACCGCCGCTGTCGGCGATGACGTATTTGGCGACGACCCGACGGTCAATCACCTGCAGGAAGAGGTCGCCGCGCGCCTGGGCAAGGAGGCGGCCCTCTACGTGCCAAGCGGCACGATGAGCAACCAGCTGGCCCTGAAGGCGCAGACGGTGCCGGGCGATCAGGTCGTCCTGGAGGACGGTGCCCACATATATCGCTACGAGGGCGGTGCGCCGGGCGTCCTGAGCGGCGTGCAACTGACCTGCATCGTCACGCCGGATGGACTGCTGGACTGGCCGCGGATCGCCGCGGTCCTCAATCCGGACAACGTGCATTGTGCCCCGCCGGCTCTTGTCTGTCTGGAGAACACGCACAATCGGGCCGGCGGCCGGATTCTGCCCCAGGCCGAAGTTGTGCGCATCGGCGAGCAGGCTCATGAACAGGGGTTGTTGATGCACCTGGACGGCGCGCGGTTGTGGCATGCCCATGTGGCCAGCGGCCTGAGTCTGGCCGAGTTGGCAGCCCCCTGCGACTCGGTGAGCGTGTGCTTCTCCAAGGGGCTGGGGGCTCCGGTTGGCTCGGTGCTGGTCGGCTCGCGGGCGATGATCGCGCGTGCCTGCCGTTTTCGCAAAATGCTTGGTGGCGGCATGCGCCAGGTGGGCATCCTGGCTGCGGCTTGTCTTTATGCCCTGGACCACAACCTGGCCCGCCTGAGGGAGGACCACGTGCACGCCCGGCTCCTGGCCGAGGGGCTGTCCCACGCGCAGTTGGCGGTCAACCATCCGGTCGACACCAACATCGTGATCATCGACACCATCCCGGCCAGTGGCGATACTTCCCTGTTGGCCCATCTGGAGTCCCAGGGCATCCTGGCCGTGGGTTTTGGGCCTGGCCGGGTGCGGCTGGTGCCGAATCTCGATACGGACCGGGCCGCGGTGAACCGGGCTCTGTCAGCTCTCAATTCCTGGCCCGGGGTGACCAACTGAGCGGAGGCGGCAGGTGAAAATCGTCATTATCGGCGCCGGCTCGGTCGGCTTTCAATTGGCCAGGACGATCAGTCGGCGGGAACACGACGTCATCCTGGTCGAGCGCGAACAGGAGCAGATCGACAAGGTCTCCGAGCAGCTCGACTGCCGTTTCGTGGTGGGCAGCGGGGTCAATCCCCGGGTCATGCGCGAGATCGGCATGGAAGACTGCGATCTGGTGGCGGCCGTCACCGACCGCGACGAAATCAATATCATCACCTGCCAGACGGCCCACGCCCTGGGGGCCAAGGTCAAGGTTGCCCGGGTGCGGCAGGAGGACTTCTACCAGGACCACCGCCTGCTGCTCGAGGGCATCGACCGGGCCATCAATCCCGACCACGAGGCCGTTCATGCCATTCGGGAAGTCCTCTTCCAGACCGGCGCGACCGAGATCCACGACTTCGCCGGCGGCAAGGTGCGCATCATCGGGGCCCGGGTCGAGGCGGACAGCCGGGTGGCGGGCAGGACCCTGGCTGAACTGAACCGGGATCTGGGGCGCCGCATGGCCCTGGTCACGACCATCGTGCGCGGCGAAGAGACCCTGATCCCCACCGGCCAGACGGTGATCCAGGCCGACGACATGGTCTTCATGGCCGGGTCGCGCAGCACGGTCAACCGCTCGCTGATTTTCTTCCAGGCGCGCAAGCGGCGCCTTTCGCGGGTGATGATCGTCGGGGCCAACGCCATGGGCCGCGAATTGGCCCGCGATCTGTTGGCCGCCGGGGTCAAGGTCAAGATCATCGACCGCAACGAGGAGAAATGCCGCCGGGCCAGCGAGCAGCTCCGGCACGCGCTGGTGCTGCACGGCGAGGGTTCGGATACGGATCTGCTGGCCTCCGAGGGCGTGGCGGAAATGGATGGCTTCGTCTCGGTGGCCAACGATGAGGAAACCAACATCATGGCCTGCCTGCTGGCGCGCCACCACGGCGCGGCCAAGACCGTCTGCCTGGTCGACCGGCCGGATTACGTGCCGCTGCTGCCGTTGCTGGGGGTGGACGCGGCCATCTCGCCGCGCCTGTCGACCTCCAACTCGATCAGCAGCTTCGTGCAGCGCGGGGCGGTGATCAGCGCCGAGAGCGCCGGCTTCAGTGGTTCGGAAATCCTGCAACTGGAAGTCAGCGCCGGTTGTTCCTGGCTGGGCCGCAAACTGATGGACCTGGACTTCCCGCGCGACGCGGTGATCGGAGCTGTCCTGAAGCGGGGCCGGGTGCTGACGCCCGAAGGCAGCACTGTTCTGGCCGCCGGGGACCAGGCGGTGGTCTTTGCCCTGCCGGATGGCGTGGACGATGTCGTCAAATTCTGCTCGGGTGGCGCTTCGTGAGTTATCGCTCGGTATTGAAAGTGCTGGCCTTCCTGCTGCTGGTCACGGCGGCGTGCCTGCTGTTGCCGGCTCTGGTCTCGGCCCTGTACGGGGATCCGGATTGGCCGTACTTTCTGGCCGCCGCCGGATTGGGGGGGCTGGTCGGGGGCCTGGTGCTCCTGACGGTCCGGTACGCACCCGAGCTGCGGGTTCGCGAGGGCTTCGCCGTCGTGTCCTTCGGCTGGCTGGTCGTGGGACTGCTCGGGGCGATGCCCTATTGGCTGAGCGGCCAGATCCCTTCCCTGATCGACGCCGTCTTCGAATCGATTTCCGGCTTCACCACCACCGGCGCGACCATCCTGGTCGATATCGAGAGCCGTACCCACGGCACCCTGTTCTGGCGGTCGCTGACCCACTGGCTGGGCGGGATGGGTATCGTGCTGCTGGCCCTGGCCATCCTACCCTTGCTGGGCGTCGGCGGCATGCAGCTGTTTCGGGCCGAGGTACCCGGTCCGGTGGCCGAGCGGTTGACCCCACGCATCCGGCAGACCGCGAAGCTGCTGTGGGCCGTCTATTTTCTGCTGACGGCCCTGGAGGTGATTGCCCTGATGATCGCGGGCATGGGGCCCTTCGACGCCGTCTGCCACAGTTTTGCCACCATGGCCACCGGTGGTTTCAGCAACCACAACCAGAGCGTGGGTGGCTATTCGTCGCCGGCGGTGGAGTGGATCGTCATCGTCTTCATGTTCCTGGCCGGGGCGAATTTCTCGTTGCACTACCTGGCCCTGACCGGTCGGGTGAAGGTCTACGCCAAGGATGAGGAGTTCCGTTTCTACGGTTCGATCATTCTGGTCTGCACAGCCCTGATCGCGACCACCCTGTGGCACATCAGCTTCTATCCAACGGCGGCTGCGACCGTGCGCCACACGCTTTTCCAGGTCGTCTCGATCATCACGACCACGGGCTTCGGCACGGCCGATTATCTGCTCTGGCCACCGGTGGCCCACGCGATTCTGCTGATCCTGATGGCGGTCGGGGGCTGCGCCGGCTCCACCGGGGGTGGCGTCAAGGTCATGCGTGTGTTTATTTTGCTGCGACACGCCAAGAGTGAGCTGAAGAAGATGCTGCACCCGCGGGGTGTGTACACGCTGTGGTTCAACAACCGGGCCATGTCGCCGGCGCTGCTGACCAATGTGCTGGGCTTCTTCCTGTTGTACCTGCTGGTCTACCTGGTGGGTGTCGTGATCCTGACCCTGGGCGGATTGGACCTGGTGACCAGCGTGGGGGCGACGGCTGCCACGCTGGGCAATATCGGGCCGGGCCTGGGCCTGGTGGGTCCCGCCAGCAACTACTCGTCGCTGGTCGGCTGGGAGAAGATGCTGCTGGTGCTGTTCATGCTCATCGGCCGCCTGGAGATTTTCACGGTACTGGTGCTCTTTTTGCCGGAGGCCTGGCGGCGCAGTTAGACGCCCGGACCTGCACACACTAGCCGGAGGAAGCGAACAATGAACTGGATCGACCCCAGCCACGCCGTGGACAAGGCCAGTGATTTCATCCGCGATATTCTGGCGGCCGCGGGTCGCGACTCGCTGGTCGTCGGCCTGTCCGGCGGCATCGATTCGGCGGTGGCCGCGGGGCTGGCCGTGCGTGCCCTCGGGCCGGACAAGGTCAAGGGTGTGATGATGCCCTACCGCACCAGCAGCGCCGCCTCGCTGACCGACGCCCAGGCCGTGGCCGACGCGCTGGGCATGGCGGTGGAAAAAGTCGAAATCACGCCCATGGCCGAGGCCTTCCTGAACGAGATGGCGACAGGTGACCGCATCCGGCGGGGCAACATCATGGCCCGCTGCCGGATGATCATCCTGTACGACCGCTCGGCGCGTGACGGTTCCCTGGTGCTGGGCACCGGCAACCGCACCGAGGCGCTGCTCGGCTACACCACCATGTACGGCGACAACGCCTGCGCCCTGAATCCGGTCGGCCAGTTGTACAAGACCGAGATCCGCGCGTTGTCAGCCCATCTGGGTCTGCCGGAGGCGGTGCTGACCAAGGCGCCGAGCGCGGATCTGTGGGAAGGTCAGGCCGACGAGGACGAGTTGGGCGTCACCTACGAAGAAGTGGATCGCCTGCTGCGGCACCTGGTGGACGAGGGGCTGGGTGTGCGTCAGTTGACAGCCCTTGGCTTTGCCGCCGAACTGGTCAACCGGGTGCAGGAGCGTATGCGGGCCATGGCCTTCAAGCGTACGGCACCGCCGGTTTGCCGGTTTGCCGGTCGGCGGGATCCCGATCAGCCCGGCGGTCCGCTCGGCACCGCCGGTGGCAAGGACGGTGGCTTCCATTGACCAGTGACGAGCAGGACGCGGCCGTCCAATCGGTGCCGTTGCCGGCGATCGATTTTCCGGCGGGTGTGTGCCACTTCGTGGCCACGCCCATCGGCAACCTGGCCGACATGAGCCTGCGCGCCCTGGCGGTCCTTGCCGCCGCCGACGTGGTCTACGCCGAGGACACGCGCCACAGCCGCCTCCTTTGCCGCCGCTACGGCCTGACGGTGCCTCTGGTCAGCTACCACGACCACAACAAGGCCCGGATGGTGCCGGAAATCGTGGCGCGGCTGGCGGACGGCGGCAAGGTCGCGGTGATCAGCGACGCGGGCATGCCCTGCATTTCGGACCCGGGCTACAGCCTGGTGACCGCCCTGCTGGCCGCCGGCATGCCCTGGACCGTCATCCCCGGGCCTTCGAGCACTCTGGCGGCCCTGGTCCTGTCCGGATTTTCACCGGACCGATTCCTCTATTTGGGGTATGCTCCGCGCAAGAAGGGGCAGCGCCGCACATTTCTGACCGATGCCCTGACTGAGCCCGGTACGGTGCTGGTCCTGGAATCCTGCCACCGGATCCGCTCGACCCTGGAGATCCTGGCCGAACTGGCGCCCGAAAGAACCCTGGCCATTGCCCGGGAGATCACCAAGCTGCACGAGGAAACGCCGCGGGGGACGGCCACCGAACTGCTGGCCGTCATGACCGGTCGCAAACTGAAGGGCGAGCTGGTGCTGGTGATCCAGGGTCTGGGCAAGCGCCGCAAGTCCGATCCGAGCGCCGAAGGAGAACCGAGATGAGTTTCACCGAGTTCAAACTGAATGCCCGCGCCAAGGTCAAGCCCGTGGTGCTGTCACTCGACCGGCTGGGCATGACCCCGCTGGGCGTGTCGATCACCGGTCTGGTGATCACGGCTTTCTCCGGACTGATCATCGCCCGGGGGAGCCTGTTCTTCGGGGCACTGGTCTTCCTGATCGGGTCGGCCTTCGACATGCTCGACGGTGATCTGGCCCGCCTGCAGGGCACGGTGTCCGCCCGCGGCGCCTTTCTCGACTCGTGCTTCGACCGCCTGGGCGAGGCCTTCCTCTTTGCCGGGCTGACCTGGTACTTCGCCAATCGCCCGTTTGGCGCCGACGCCACCGCCCTGGTCCTGATCACCGGCACGGTCGTCGGCAGCCTGACCACGAGTTATGTGCGGGCCCGCGCCGAAGGCGTGGGCGAGACCTGCACCGTCGGTTTCTTCCAGCGTACCGAGCGCGTGATCCTGCTGACGATCGCCCTGCTGCTGGGCCGCTGGGCCGTCGTGCCCGTGCTGTGGTTCCTGATGTTCGCCACCCTGGGCACAACCGTGCAGCGCATCGTCCATGTGGCGGCCAAATTGCCGGGGCCGGTGGCGGCCGATCCGATCATGGGCGAGCCCGGGTCCGGCACTGCAACCGAACCTGAGCAACCCGGGGAAGACCAGGCGTGACCGGTGGTCAGGGCAGCAATCCGCAGCGGGGTCTCCTGATCACGTTTGAGGGTCCCGAAGGCAGCGGCAAGTCCACCCTGATCAAGGGCTTGGCCGACCGGATGGCCGAGCGGGGCCTGGAACCGCTGCTCATTCGCGAGCCCGGTGGCACTGATCTGGGTGAGCAAATCCGGAACATTCTGCTGGACCCGGCGTCTGAGGGAATGTGCGGTGAGACCGAGCTGCTGCTGATGGTGGCCAGCCGGGCGCAGTTGGTGCGGGAAAAGATAATCCCGGCGCTGGCCGCCGGCCGCGTTATTCTGTGTGATCGCTTCGCCGACGCCTCGGTGGCCTATCAGGGCTACGGCCGGGAACTGGGCGCCGATCTGGTCGATTCCCTGAATCAGGTGGCGCTGGGCGAAGTGCAGCCTGATTTGACGCTTCTCTGCATGCTCGACCCGGCGGCGGGACAGGCCCGGTTGCGGAATCGGGCCACCGACCGCCTCGACCGCGAAACGATCGCCTTCCACCGCAAGGTGTTTGCGGGCTATCAGGCGTTGGCGGCAGCGGGAGACTCGCGTTTTAAGGTGATAGATGCCACGGCGTCGGCGACCGGCATGCTGGCCGCGGCGCTGGCCCATCTGAAGAGACTGGAACACGGATTGCTGAAGCACCTCTAGTTGTGCCGAGCCGGATCCGTGCAGCCGTTTCCCCAACGTCAGACAAGGACGGAAAATGAAAGTCATCAAAACCGTGAACCATATGCCCGGCAACCCGATGCGAGGACTGTCACGTCTGGTGTTCCTGCCGGTCCTGCTGGTGGTCCTGCTGGCGACGGCGGCCAATTCTGCCGACGACAAGGCAAATCGCCGCAAGGAGTTCTACGACAACCTCAAGATCATGAGCGAGGTGTACGAGCGCATCATCAACAATTACGTGGATGAGAAGGACCCCAAGGAGATCATGACGGCCGCCATCGAGGGCATGCTCGACGAACTCGACGAGCACTCCAACTACCTGCCGCCGGTCAACTACGAGGACCTGGTGATGAGCACCGAAGGCGAGTTCGGCGGCCTCGGCATCACGATCAACATCCGCGACCACTACCCGACCGTGGTTTCGCCCATCGAGGGGACGCCGGCCTACTACATGGGCATCCAGGGCGGCGACCAGATCGTCGAGATCGAGGGCGAGTCGAGCAAGGATTTCACCAGCCGCGAAGCCGTCAAGTTGCTACGGGGCAAGGCGGGCACCCAGGTCAACATCACGATCAAGCGGCCCGGCCAGAAAGACATGCTGCCGCTGACGATCACCCGCGACATCATCAAGCTCGAGAGCGTGCCCTACGCCTTCATGCTCGGGGACATCGGCTACATCCGGATCGGGAACTTCGCCCGTTCGACCAAGGACGAAGTGCAGGCCAAGCTCGACGAGTTGACCGCGGCCGGCATGAAGGGCCTGATCCTGGATCTGCGCTTCAATCCGGGCGGCCTGCTGGATGCGGCCCAGGGTGTCAGCGAACTCTTTCTGGAGAAGGACAAGCTCATCGTCTTCACCAAGGGTCGGTTGCGCAGTCAGAACCACAGCTTCTACAGCGAGGCCCGGGGCGCGGTCTACAACCAGGTGCCGATCGTGGTGATGATCAACGGTTCGTCGGCCTCGGCCAGCGAGATAGTCTCAGCCGCGATCCAGGATCACGACGCGGGACTGGTCGTGGGCCAGACCAGTTTCGGCAAGGGCTCGGTCCAGACGGTATTCCGCCTGGACGAAGACGAGGCGCTCAAGCTGACGACCGCTCGCTACTACACGCCCAGCGGACGCAGCATCCACAAGGATCGTCCGCGGCACGGCCGGGGTGAGATGCCGGCGAAGGGCGAGCAGGGCGAGACCGAACCCCTTGAGGACGAGGCGAAGGACAAGGAAGGCCATCGTTTCACCAAGGAGAAATTCTATACCGACAGCGGTCGGGTGGTTTATGGCGGCGGTGGCATCACGCCGGATATCGAGATCGATCAGGATTTCCTGAGTGATTTCGAGGTCGCCGTGGAGCGCGACTACGCGTTGGTCGCCTACGCGGTGGAGTATGCCGCCCACCATGCCGACATTCCCGAGGACTACCAGTTGAGTGACGAGGACTACCGGCAGTTCAAGGAATTCCTGCAGGGGCGGGAGAACATCGAGGAATACCTGGGTGTCTTCGATCTCACCTACAGCGATTCGCTGGTCGACGCCAACGCCGAGTTTATCAAGCGCGGCGTGCGGCGCGAACTGGCCCGGCGCATCCATGGGCCGACGGCGGCCTACAAGGTGGCGATTGAGGCGGACACCCAGTTGCATGATACGTTGGATCTCTTCAAGAAGGCCAGGACGCTGCCCGAACTGCTGGCGATGGCGGACAAATGGAATCAGGAGCAGTTGAGCAAGGTGGCTGCCGAAACCGCCAGCAATGAGGCGGAATCGGAGAATCTCAAGAACTGATTGGACAACCATTGAGCAGAGCGGCTCCCGCCAGTGGGGGCCGCTTTTGTGCTCACCCGCGGCCTGCCGCTTGTCTGTGACGCGTCCGGGCGATAGGATCGGGACCCGAAGGAGGCCGCCATGACCAGAACGCTCGCTGAAATCGCCCAGGAGGCTGCCCGCCAAGCGCCCGCTCAACTGGATCTCACCAACGAGGAACATGAAAGCCAGACTCTGCGCGTGGCCGACTCCCTGCTGGTGGGCGGGCCCGACAGCCGCGAGTTGCGGGCACTGGAGGGCCAACTGCTCAGCCGGAGGGAAGACGTTCCCCTGCAGGTCCAACTGGCGGCCAAACTGGCCCTGGCGCGCAGCCTGATGTTGGCGCGGACCGACCCGGCCCACGTGTCGGTCGTGTTTGCCGTCTACAAGGAGCACCAGCGGATCCGGCCGGCGATCGAAGTGACCGGTGGCGAGAACTTTCTCGTGCGCAAGATGGCCCAACTGGACTGGTTGCTGGCTGATTGTCCCCAACTCACCTGGGACCTGATCGTGGTTGACGACGGCTGTCCCGAGAACAGCGGCCGAATCGCGGCGGAGATCATCGCGCGCGAGGGCCGCACGGACCAGGCGCGCGTGCTGTACCTGGCGGAGGCGATCGCGGCCGGCCATCCGGCGGCCGGTGACCTGGCCACGCCGGACGACAGCCGCAAGGGCGGCTCCATTCAACTGGGCCTGTGGGAAGCGAGCCGGGAAGCGCGGCCTGGCCATGTCGTGGTTTTTACCGATGCCGACCTGTCGACCCACCTGGGGCAGACGGGATTGCTGGTGGAGGCCATTCTCGGCCAGGGTCACGACGTGGCCATCGGCTCGCGGCGCCTGCCCGAAGCGGTGGTGATCAAGCAGGGAGCGCGCAACGATCGCGGCAAGCTCTTCATCTACCTTTGGAAGCGGCTGATCGACATTCTGCCCGAGGTGATCGACACCCAGTGTGGATTCAAGGGCTTTCGGGCCGGGACCGTGCGGGCTATTCTGCCGGGCATGCTGGAAAGAAGATTTGCCTTCGACCTGGAACTGCTGATCAAGAGTCGCCTGCTGCGCCCGGACGGCCTGGCCCAGCGTGGCATTGCCTGGATCGACAGCGACGCCCTGTCGACCACGACGGACCTGCAGCCGTACCTGCCCATGCTCCAGGCGATCGTTCTGATGTACCGGACCTATTTGCCGCAGAACGAGACGGCGGACACGTTCGCCGACTTCATCGACCGGTTGAACGAGCCGGCCTGGGTCACCCTGCAGGAGCACATTCCGGTGGCCATAACCGAACGCGAACCCGCCGTGTTCGGCGAGTTCGCGTCAGTGTCAGCGGCCGAGTTGAGCCGGGCCGCCGGCCTCTAGGTCTTCTTGATCAGGCTGGTTGCGGCGGCCACCAGGCTGCCCACGTCGCCCAGATTCGACGGGATGATCAGGGTGTTGCCTTCCTTGGCGAGCTTGCCGAATTCGCCGATGTACTGCTAGGCCACCCGCAGGTTCACCGCGTCCCTGCCGCCCGGCTGTTCGATCGCCTCGGCGATATTGCGAATCCCCTGGGCGGTGGCGATGGCGACCAGTTCGATTTCCCGGGCCCGCCCCTCGGCTTCGTTGATACGCTTCATCTTCTCGCCCTCGGAATAGGCGATGGCTTCCTGCTTGGTGCCCTCGGCCACATTGATCTTGGCCTGGCGTTCGCCTTCGGACTCGGCAATGGTGGCCCGCTTCTCGCGCTCGGCGCGCATCTGCTTCTCGAGGGCGTCCCGCACGGTCTGCGGCGGGTGGATGTTCTTGATCTCGTAGCGCGTGATCTTCACGCCCCAGGGATCGGACGCCTTGTCGACCGCGGCGATGATCGAGTGATTGATGGCATCCCGCTCCTCGAAAGTCCGGTCGAGTTCCAGCTTGCCGATCTCCGAACGCATGGTGGTCTGGGAAAGCTGGGTCGAGGCGAAGAGGAAATTCTCGATGCCATAGCTGGCCTTGACCGGGTCGATGACCTGGAGGTAGAGCACACCGTCGACCTCGACGGCGATATTGTCCTTGGTGATGCAGATCTGGGGCGGCACGTCGACGGCGACTTCCTTCAGGCTGTGCTTGTAGGCCACCCGATCCACGAATGGCGTCAGGATGTGGAAGCCGGCCTTCAGCGTGCGCGAGTACTTGCCGAGACGTTCGACGATGACCGCCGTTTTCTGCGGCACGACGCGGGCCGTATTGACCAGGGTGACGATCGCCAGGATCGCGATACCGGCGGTAATGATTGGACCAATATTCATGATGTTCTCCCTCTCCAGAATATGGACATGACTTGCGGCTAATCTCGTGGCCGGACAACCAGGGTGATTCCTTCGGCCCGCTCGATGATGCCGACCGCTCCGACCGGCAGCGCGGTCTCGCAGCGTGCGCTCCAGCCGGCGCCCTTGAATTCGACCCGTCCGGTGGCGCCGGGCAGGATGTCCTCGGTCACCGTAACTTGCTGTCCGGTCAGGTCATCGAGGTTGTCCGTGGGATCCTGGTTGTCGCCCACGTAGCCGAAAAACCGGGTCCGGAAACGCCGTCGCAGGAATACCAGCAACAGGATCGAGCTGACGGTAAAGGTGAGCAGTTGGCCGGTCCAGCCGGCGGTCAGTCCCAGCCAGGTGGTCGCCGCGGTGAGCCAACAGCCCAGGCCGAATAATACGAGGATCACGCCGGGCAAGGTGAATTCCGCCAGAACCAGCGCGAGCCCGGCCACGAACCAGATCAAGACAGGGTCGAAGTGCATCAGGATCTCCTTCAGGCAAACAGGTCGCGAGCAGGACAAGGAGCCTACCCAACGTTGAATGGAACTATTCAAGCAAAAATGGGGTGAGAGATCCAGCCATGAAAACGACCCCGCCGGTTGGCGGGGTCAAAGCGTGCCGCTGCACCCTGGATCAGGCGGGTACGGTTTCCGCGGATATGCAGAAGCGGTCCAACAAGGCCACCAGTTCGGTAAACTGCGGCTTGGTGATGTAGGCGTCGGCGTCCACATCGTCACACTTGTGCGCAATCTGGTCATTGATCAGAGAGCTGAACATGATGACCGGCAGGTCGGCGGTGGCCGGGTTCGACTTGATCGTGCGGCAGAGGGCCAGGCCATCCATGGCCGGCATCTCGATGTCACTGATCAGCACGTCGACATGGTCGCTGATTGGTCCCGGCTGGGCGGCCAAACGCATAATCTCCTCATGGCACTCGCGGCCGTTGGGGAATGCCCTGACCTGCAAGTAGTTGCCCCGGCCGAGTTCCTGGGTCACCTTCTCGCGAATGACGGCCGAGTCCTCGGCCAGGAAGATCGTCTTGCGGCTGCGGTCGGCAAAGTTTGGCGCGTCCGCGTCCGCCGATACGGCGAACTGCTGCTGTTCCTGGGGCAGGATCTCCGTCACGATCTTTTCCATGTCCACGACCAGAATCTCGCGGTCTTCGATCTGCAGCGAGCCCGTGAACTTGCTGTCCGGCGTGTTGAGGAAGGCGCTCAGGGGATTGATGGACTCCCAACTGACCCGGTGGATGCGGTTGACGCCATCGACCAGGAAGGCCGTCTTCAGGTTGTTGAATTCCATGACCAGAACCAGTTTGTCCTCGACGTCGGTCTGTGGGCCTTCACCTGTGGCGTCCGCGGCGGCCGCGGGATCGTCATCCACCATCTCGTGCGACAGGTCGATCAGGGTGATGCAGCTGTCCCGGAACAGCAGGGTGCCGACGATGGATGGGTGGGACAACTGGATGTGGGTCACGCGGGCCGGGTAGTGCTGTTCGATCGCCTGGATCTTCAGCACATTCACGCCGAAGTTCTGCCCGTTCGCGGTAAACTCTAGGATCTCGACTTCATTGGTGCCCGACTCGAGCAGGATTCCTTCGTTGGCCATGGTCTTCCCTTCCTGGCAACGTGTCTTAGTCAGCCGACGAGATTGAGTTTGTGCATGACGTCTTCCAGCAGGAAGCCGTCCTCGCCCGGCAGATTGACGAACTGCAGACCGGTCTTGAAGTAGTTCGGGTTACTGTCCGCTTCGCACCAGATCACGCGCGCGTCAATGCTCACGTCGGTCTTGTGCTGCACCATGATCGGCAGGATCACCCTGAGACGAAACAGGCGGCCGACAGTGTAGTGTCTGCCGGTCACGATCATCATCCCGTCGGCCGTGATATCCACGGCCCGTCCCAGGTAGCGGCCGGTCTCGGCGTCGAAGGCCTTGACCACGTGTGGCGTGTTCTTGCGTGGACGGTGGCGATAGTCTTCCATCGTGGTCCTTTCCGAAGAATCC
The DNA here is from genome assembly GCA_024277025.1 of Candidatus Krumholzibacteriota bacterium. GTDB lineage: Bacteria > Krumholzibacteriota > Krumholzibacteriia > LZORAL124-64-63 > LZORAL124-64-63 > JAGRNP01. The sequence continues at coordinate 18,727 of JAJRWA010000050.1, forward strand.
AGGTGCTCTAGAATCTTCGGCCCAATCCGGCAAGACTTGATACTTTCGTTATCGATTTCTCACCGGTTCCGGGTGCAAGTTGCCGCGGGGCCGTCGGGTGTGTATCCTACGGTTCCAGATGACAACAGGCTGTGACGGGAGAGGTTCATGAGCGAGAAGTTCGATATCAACGTGGAATCCGAGGTCGGGCGGCTGACCGGCGTCATTGTGCATGAGCCGGGCCCTGAAGTGGCCAATATGACCCCGGAAACGGCAGAACGAGCCCTTTACAGCGATATTCTCAATCTCGGCGTGGCCCGGGCCGAGTATGCCCAACTGATCGGCGTCCTTGAGCGTCGGGCCCGGATCTTCCGCGTGGGGGACCTGTTGCGCGACATTCTGGACAATGACCGGGTGCGCGGCGGGCTTGTGCGGCGCATCTGCGAAGCCGAGAGTGTGCCTGAAGTGGCCGGCGATCTGCTGGATCTTGAGTCTGATGAACTGTCCCGGGTGCTGATCGAAGGCGTAGCCCTGATCAAGGACAACCTTTCACGCTTTCTGAGCCGGGACCGCTACTCGCTGCCCCCGCTGCACAACTTCTTTTTCACGCGGGATGCCGCGGTTGCCGTCTGGGACAAGGTGCTGATCAGCCGCATGGCCAACCGGGTTCGTGGGCGCGAAACACGCATCATGGAGGCTATCTTCGATTTTCACCCCCGGCTGAACGCCCGCACGGTCAATCCGGCCCGCCTTGGCGGCGGCGGTGGCGAGGTTACGATCGAGGGCGGCGACTGTCTGGTGGCCAGTCCCGAGATCCTGGTCATCGGCTATGGCGCCCGGACGAGCCGGCAGGCCATTGATTTCCTGATCGAACGCTTCAAGGGCCTGGGCCGCCGGCAGCACATCGTGGTGCAGGAGTTGCCGCCTTCGCCCGAGTCCTTCATCCATCTGGACATGGTTTTCACACTGCTGGATGTCGATACCTGCATGGTGTTCGAGCCGGTCATCATGCAGACCCACCGGTATGATACGGTTCACATTCATATCGAGGGCGGGCAGGTCGTCAGTATCCAGGAAGAGGACAACCTCTTGGCGGCCCTGGGCAAACTGGGTTTGGACCTGGAGCCCTTGTTCTGCGGTGGGCGCAATGACCGCTGGGTCCAGGAGCGCGAGCAGTGGCATAGCGGGGCCAATTTCTTCGCTCTGGCCCCGGGACAGGTCATCGGCTACGGCCGCAACAGCCACACGATCGAGGAATTGGCTGGTGCGGGCTACCAGGTCGTACCGGCCACCGATATTCTTGCCGGCAAGGCGGACCTTGACCAGTTGGGGCGGTGCGTGGTCACGATTGATGGTTCGGAACTGGCCCGGGGTGGTGGCGGGTGCCGTTGCATGACGATGCCGCTGGGGCGGGAGCCCGTGGCCTGATCGGTCTGATCCCGGGCCGGGGCCGGGTCAACCGACCGGTTGCCGCTCTTGCAGCCATTGCGCGTAGACCAGATCGATGGCTGTCCGGAGTTTGTCGATCTTGACCGGCTTGGCGACGTATTCGTCCATGCCCGCGGCGAGGCATTGCTCGCGATCACCTTCCATGGCGTTGGCGGTCATGGCCACAATCGCCACGTGGTCATTCTGCTCCTGTTGCCTAATTTTCCGCGTGGCCTCGAAGCCATCCATCTCCGGCATCATGCAGTCCATCAGAATCAGGTCGTAGTCACCCTGTTGCCAGGCGGCCACGGCTTCCAGGCCGTTGGTGGCCATGTCGGGTTCGATCTTCAGCCGGCGCAGGAGGCCGTTTGCGACCTTGCGGTTGATCAGATTGTCATCGACCAGGAGCACCTTCAGTTCGGCGTACGGCGTGGCGCTGGCGGGCGCGCCGGTTGGTTTGTCGGCGCCCGGCGAAGTTTCGTCCCGTTGGGAGCGGACCCGTTCCAGGCAGTCGACGAATGAACGGAACCTGAGCGGAGTCGCGAGGAATTCCTGCCACCGGTCGGCGTCGCGTTCGCTGGCCGTCGGTCGGGCCTGCAGAGGGGTTACGAGGACGGCCACCGGGCTGTTTCGCGCCTGGCCCGGCGACAGCCAGTCCGGATTCCTGTCCGCAGTCTCGCGATCGCAGAGTATCAATCGCGGGCGGCGATCGTCCGCCGCCTGTCCGCTGTCCAGCGCGGCGGGATCCAGGCTGGAGATGCCGAGAGTGGCCAGGATCTCCCGGGCCGCTTCGGCGGCCAAAGGCTCTTCCAGGGCCACCACGCAGGTGTAGTCGGCCAGATATTCCCGGAGTTGTTGTTCCGAGTCGTGGCCGGCCGGCTTCTCGTCGCCTGCGCCAGCCGGTGCCGCGATTGTAAAGGAGAAGACCGAGCCCTGCCCGGGTTCGGATTCAGCCGTGATACTTCCGCCCATCAACTCGACCAGCTTCCGGCAGATCGAGAGGCCGAGTCCGGTGCCGCCGTAGCGACGGGTGGTCGAGCTGTCCGCCTGGGAGAAGGGCTCGAACAGGGTCTTGATCGTGGCCCCGGGAATACCGATTCCCGTATCGCTGACCGAGAATCGGATTGCGCCCTCCGTGTTGTCCCCCTCCACCCAGGTTGCCCGCATGGTGACGGAGCCGGTCTCGGTGAACTTCAGGGCATTGCCGACGAGGTTGATCAGGATCTGGCGCAGCCGGGTGGGGTCGGCCGGGATCGTCCGGGGCACCTGGTGGTCGACGATGCCGACCAGCTCGATTTTCTTTTCGGCCGCCTGGAGTCCCATCAGGTCCACAACTTCGTCGACGACAGTGCGCGGGTCCACCGGTATGATCTCCAGGTCAAGCTTGCCGGCTTCGATCTTGGAGTAGTCCAGGATGTCGTTCAGGAGACTGAGTAGCGATTCGGCCGACGAGTGGACCAGATTGGCGAACTCTGTCTGTTCGGCAGTCAACTCGGTCTCCAGCAGCATGTTGTTCATGCCGATAACGCCGTTCATGGGCGTGCGGATCTCGTGGCTCATGGTGGCCAGGAAGTCGCTCTTGGCGGCGTTGGCCGCTTCGGCCTTGACCGCCATTTCGTTGGCGCGGACGGCGACCCTTTCCAATTGCAGGTTGGCGTCCTCGGCGTCTTCCTTGGCTCGGCGCAATGATTCCCGCGTCATCACCATGTCGGTGATGTCATTGCTTGAGCCCCGGAATCCGGCGAACACGCCATCGTCGGTTTCGATCGGCTCGCAGTTCAGCAGCATGCAGTATTCGCGTTTGCCAACGCCGGCGGCCCACAGTTCGCGGTTGGTGATCGGCAGGCCGTCCTGCTGGCATTGGTCCAGCAGGCCGGCCAGGGTTTCACGCTCATCTTCGGCCACCAGTTCGCAGACTGGCCGGGCGGACCAGTAGCTGGAATCGTGCCCGGTCAGATTCTCGGCGGCGCCACTGAGGAAGACCAGTTCACGTTCCCGATTCGTTTCCCAGACCAGGTCGCCCGACAGCAGGGCCAGGTGGGCAAAGCGGCGCTCGGACTCGTTCTTCTGGCGGGCGGATTCTTCCTCCTGCCGACGGATCCTGATGATCGACCGGGCGATGATGCGCGCCAGGGTGAGAAAAAGGGCGGTGGTCATGGCCACGGCAAACAGCCCTGAAGTGGATCTGGCCCGGCGTTGATCGTTCAGCTCTTTTTTCAGTCGCTGTGCATGGTCGGCGAAGACGAGATCCAGGCGGCCCAACTGTTCATCGACCGCGGAGGTCCGGCTTTGCAGGTCGGGCAGCAGGCTCCGCAGCTTCTGTGCCGATTGAAGGTGGCGCAGTTGGTATTCATAGTAGCCGGAGTAGTGGACGCCATCGGCGTCGTAGCCAAGCAGCGCCTGCGTCAGTTTCTGTCGGGATTCGGCCAGTGTTGCCTGGCGGTGAGGTTGGCCGGCGATGGGGGACTCGGGGCCGAGCCAGTTGTCGAGCTGTTGGTCCAACCGGACCAGGGTCGGTCCAAACCGGTATTGCTGGAGTTCGGCCAGGGCCTTAGGATCGGTCTCCAGACGCAACTGCAGCAGCAGGTCTTGGCAGCGCGTGGCCGCCAGCAGGATATCCCGGGCGCGGCTCGCCTGCAAGGGCATGTCGCCAGTGACGGTCGAGTCGGCGACAGTCAGAATCACCTGGCAGTTCGGGTTTTGCAGGAGCGTGTGACGGAAGTCGCGCCGACCCTGGGCGTCGCGCAGCATGATCTCCGACTCGATGTCCGCGATCTGCCCGACGAGCAGGTCGCCGGCGGCCGTGGCGCGGGCGGCCAGACTCTGGGCCCGATTGGCCAGGACCAGGTTCTCCGCCCGCAGGTCCAGGGCCTGCAGGGCCAGCCCCTCCCAGGTGGTGAGGATTTCGGTCAGCGCCTCAAATACATTGATCAGGCCCGCCGATTACGAGAGCTGCTCGACCCGACTGTGCAGCTTGTCGTGGAGTTCGCCGTAGCGGATGTAGTCGGCCATGTCGATGCGGGCCTGGTCGTCGTCACGGGGGTTGGTCGCCAGGTTGGTAAGGGCCCGGGCCCGTTGCGTCAGGTTGTTGCTGAACTGCAGGTGCAGTTGCTGCGCTTCCAACTGGGAGTGCGAAAGCTCCTGCGCATGGTCGGCGTGGCTTCTCTCCTGGGCGAGGAAGACCATGCTCAGAACCGTTCCGGCCAACAAGCCGGAAATCACCAGGAGCCAGACCCGGCCTTCGATCGTGGTGAATCTCTTGAATGGTTTGAGCGTCAATGTGCCCCTCCGGGCGAGCAAACCGGTCGGTCATTGCGGTCTTGTGCCTTGTTTCCCTTTGACAGGTATCGGATGCATTCCCATGGCTATTTAGTCTGAATTGCGGAATTCAGTAACGGTGCGATATTGACAAGAGCGCCAAGAACCACTAATCCTGTCTCGATTTTGTGTATTGCACCCCCCATTCCAGGAGTATGGCATGTCCCAGTCCCTGAAACGTATCCACCACGTGGAGTTTGTCGTGGGCAACGCGAAGCAGGCAGCCTTTTTCTACCGCAAGGGTTTCGGCTTCGACCAGGTGGCCTATCGCGGCCCGGAAACCGGCTGTCCGGACCGGGTTTCCTATGTCTTGAAACAGGAGGACGTGTTCCTGGTCCTGACGACGCCCCCGCGGCACGACGATCCCCTGAATACCTGGCTGGCCCTGCACGGTGACGGCGTGCGCGATGTGGCTTTCGAGGTTACGGATCTGGACGAGACCTACGGTCGGGCGGTGGCCGCCGGCGCCGTTTCGCACAGTGATCCGGCTGAGCTGTCGGACGAACAGGGCTCGGTGTCGGTCGCCGTGATCAAGGCCTACGGCGAAGTTCTGCATTCATTCGTCAAGCGGGGGAATTATCCGGGATTCCTGCCCGGATTCGAACTGCGCCGCCTGCCCGGGACGCCGGTGGGCATCAACTGCATTGACCACATCGTGGCGAACGTCGAAGACCGCCAGATGGACCGCTGGGTCAAGTGGTACGACGACACCCTCGGCCTGAGCCGCTTTGTCAGCTACGATGACAAGGATATCAGCACCGAGTTTACGGCCCTGCGCAGCACGGTCGTCGCTTCCGGTGATTTGAACATCAAGTTTCCGATCAACGAACCCGCCGACGGGCGCAAGAAGAGCCAGATCCAGGAGTATATCGAAGCCAACCTGGCACCCGGAGTGCAGCATCTGGCTTTGAAGACCGACAATATCCTCGAGACCATCGCGAAACTGCGGGCCAACGGTGTGGACTTCCTGCCGGTACCCGACGGCTACTATGACACGGTCTGGGACCGGGTGGGCGAGGTGGCCGAAGATCGGGACGAGGTCCGCCGGCTGGGGATCCTGGTCGACCACGATGACGACGGCTACCTGCTGCAGCTCTTCACCCGGCCGCTGCAGGATCGTCCGACCTTCTCCATCGAAATCATCCAGCGCGCAGGCAGCGAGAGCTTCGGCAAGGGCAATTTCAAGGCCCTGTTTGTCACCATTGAACAAGAGCAGGCCTTGCGGGGCAATCTGTAGGGCCTGGTTGGCCCCGGGAAAGGACCCTGATGCCGTTCTATCAGAAGATGGGCAAGGTGCCGGCCAAAAGGCACGTGGCGTTTCGGCGCGAAGATGGAACGATCTACTGCGAGCAGTTGATGGGCAATCTGGGCTTCACCGGTCTGCAGTCGCTGCTCTATACCCTGCGCCGGCCGACGAACGTCAAGAAGGTGGAAAAAGCCTGGGTCCAGTCGCGTGAAGCTGATCCCGCCGGCTGGCAGGGCATGCGCCACTGGCGGACCCACCGGCTGGAGTCGGCAGGGGGCAGCGCGGTGCGCGACCGGACTCTGGTCCTGTTCAACGACGATGTTGCGGTGTCCATGTCGCGACCGACCAGGGCCGACGACTTCCTGTACCGCAATGGGCAGGCCGACGAGGTGATCTACGTGACCCAGGGTGGCGGCGTACTGGAGTCGCAGTTCGGCAACCTGGTCTATCGCGAGGGTGATTATCTGGTGATCCCGCGGGGAATCATTTTTCGACTGGTGCCCGACGGCAGCGAGCAGATCCACCTGGTGATCGAGAGCCGCGGTCACATCCGGACACCCAAGCGGTACCGCAATGACCATGGCCAACTGCTGGAGCACAGCCCGTTCTGCGAGCGCGACATCCGCACGCCGCAGGATCTGGTGGTTCACGATGAGCTGGGTGACTTCGAGGTGATCACCCGCATGGGCGAAACCTGCCATCGGGTCGTCATGGATCACCACCCGTTCGACACCGTGGGTTGGGACGGCTGCTACTATCCCTGGGCTTTCAGCATCCACGACTTCGAACCCATTGTCGGGCGCCTGCATCAGCCGCCGCCGGTGCATCAGACGTTCGAAGGGGACGGCTTCGTGATCTGCTCATTCGTGCCCCGGCTGTACGACTTCCACCCGGAGGCCGTACCGGCGCCCTACAACCATTCGAACGTGATGACCGACGAAGTGCTCTACTACTGCAAGGAAGAATTCATGAGCCGCAAGGGCATCGAGTTCGGTTCGATCACTTTGCATCCGGACGGCATGCCCCACGGGCCCCAGCCTGGCCGGGCGGAAGCCTCGATCGGCATGGCCAAGACCGACGAGCTGGCCGTGATGCTCGACACTTTTGCGCCGCTGCAGGTGGCCCGGCCCGCCCTGGCCGTCGAAGACGAGACCTACGCGGCCAGCTGGCTGGACGGCGGTCGTACATGAGCCGGGCCTTGCGTGCCTTCATGGGTGGCCTGGTCGACTATGCCGGGCTGTTTCCGCCGGCGTCCCTCGAAGTGCCGGCCGCAGTCGCCGAGTATGCCGCGCACCGCACCGAGGCCGAAGCCTGGATGCTGGGCCGTTTCATTGCTCCTGCCGGCCGTCTGGCGGCCATCGGCGAGGCGGCGGCCGCCCATCTGGATGCGGGAGCACCCTGGGGTTTTTCCGTTCTGGTCGGCGCGCGCGACGACGCGTCCGCGGCCCTGGCGGCGGTGGCCGGTCAGGCCGAACAGATCGGTCGTTTCGAATCGGCCCTGGACGGAAGGGTCCTGGTGGCAGGTCTGGAGGCACCCTTGCCGCTGGCCGCGGCCGCCTCGCTGGCCCCGGAACTGTTGAAGGCACTGCGCGGGGCGGGGCTTGGCCGGCGGGAAATATATCTGGAGACACCCGCAGGGGCCGATGATGACGCGGTTCTGGCCACCATTGCCCGGGCTGCGACAGGGCAGGCGGCAGAAACGGACGGCTTCACCCGGGTGGGGGCCAAGCTGCGTTGCGGCGGCGTCACGGCTGACGCCTTCCCCTCCTGTGAGCGGATTGCGGCGGTCATTGCGGCGGCGGTCCGGCTGGATCTGCCGCTCAAGTGCACGGCGGGTCTGCATCATCCGGTGCGCCACCGGTCCGCTGAGCCGGACGTGATGATGCACGGTTTCCTGAACGTCTTCGGCGCCGGACTGCTGGCCTGGGCCGGGCCCTTGTCGCCTGGCGATCTGGCGGCCTGTGTGGCCGAGACCGATCCGGCGGCTTTTTCCTTCACCGCCGACGCCTTTGTCTGGCGCGACCATCGGGTCGAGGCCGGTGTCATCGCACGGATCCGGCAGCGCTATCTGGCCGGATTCGGCAGCTGTTCCTTTGCCGAGCCGCGCGCGGACCTGCAAACTTTGGGTATGCTTTAACGCGGCGTTGTCCGCACTCGAAAGGTTGGTATCCCACCATGGATCCCACGGTTGATCCGAGCGTCAAGAGCTTCATCGCGGTCACGGCCGACAGTCATTTCCCCCTGCAGAACCTGCCCTACGGCATGTTCTCACCCACACCCCACGACGAACCGCGGGCCGCGACCCGCATCGGCGATTTCGTGCTGGATCTGGCCGTGATCCAGAACGCCGGGCTGCTGGACGCCGCGGGGCTGCCCGAGGGCGTCTTCAGCCACTACGTACTGAACCCGTTCATGGAACTGCCGACGGCCCAGCGCCGGGCCGTGCGCGTGCTGCTGCATGGTCTGCTGCGCGCCGACGAGCCGACCCTGCGGGACAACGAGGTGCTGCGCGGGCGCGCGCTGTTGCCGGCCGATTCGGTGACCATGCAGTTCCCGGTGGGCATCGGCGACTACACGGACTTCTACGCCTCGCGTGAGCACGCCACCAATGTGGGCACGATGTTCCGCGGCAAGGACAACGCCCTGATGCCCAACTGGCTGCATCTGCCGGTGGGGTATCATGGCCGCGCCAGTTCAATCATTCTGTCGGGCCAGGACGTCGTGCGTCCCAGTGGCCAGACCATACCACCGGATCAGGAAACCCCGGTCTTCGGGCCCTGCCGGCTGATGGACTTCGAATTGGAAATGGGCTTCTTCATCGGCACCCGCAATCGGCAGGGGGAGCCGGTGCTGGTCGACAACGCGGACGAGAATATCTTCGGGCTGGTGCTGGTCAACGACTGGTCGGCCCGGGACATCCAGAAGTGGGAATACCAGCCGTTGGGCCCCTTCACGGCCAAGAATTTCGCGACCAGCATCTCGCCCTGGATCGTAACGCTTGAGGCGCTGGCTCCGTTCCGCTGCCCATCGCCGGCTCAGGAACCGGCGCCGTTGCCCTATCTGCAGGAGAACAATCGTGGCACCTTCGACATCAACCTCGAGGTGCACATCCAGGCCGAGGACGACAGCGAGGGGCTGCGGGTCACTGAGAGCAATTTCAAGTATCTGTACTGGACCATGGCCCAGCAGTTGGCCCATCACACGGTGACGGGCTGCAATCTGAACGCGGGTGATCTGCTCGCGTCGGGCACGATCAGCGGTCCGGACAAGAACAGTTACGGCTCCATGCTGGAGATATCGTGGCGCGGCACCTAGCCGGTGACCCTGCCGGGCGGTGGCGAGCGCAAGTTTCTGCAGGACGGCGACACGGTGACCATGACGGCCTGGTGCCAGGGCGATGGCTACCGGGTGGGCTTCGGTGAAGTGACCGGCAGGATCCTGCCCGCGGTCGGCACCCGGCGGGCGGAAACCCGGTGACTGAAGAAGGCGGGGGCATCCTGTGGCAGCCGGATGAGGCCCGGGTGGCTGTGGCCCGCCTGACGGAGTTCCGCCGCCGGGTGCACCGGAACTGCGGGGCCGAGGTCCCAACCCAGGCTGAATTGTTTGACTGGTCATTGGCCCGCCCGGAGGAATTCTGGCGCGAGATGTGGCGGTTTGGCGGGGTGATCGGCGAGGGCTCGCTGGATACGGTCCTGGTCGACGGCGGGCTCATGCCCGGCGCCCGCTGGTTTCCCGACGTGCGGCTCAACTACGCGGAGAATCTGTTGTCGGCCGCCGGGCCGGACGAGGCGGAAGCCCTGGTCTTCCGGGGTGAATCCGGCCGGACGGTTCGCTGGTCGTGGGGGCGTCTGCGCGGTGCGGCCGCAGCCGTGGCGGCGGCCCTGCGGGCTGACGGTATCGGGCCCGGTGATCGGGTCGCCGGCTTCTTGCCCAACCTGCCTGAAACCGTGGCAGCTATGCTCGGCGCTGCCAGCGTGGGGGCGGTGTGGTCCAGTTGTTCGCCCGACTTCGGGGTCGCAGGAGTGGTTGATCGATTCGGCCAGACGGGCCCGCGCGTTCTTTTTGCCGCCGACGGTTACCGTTACGGGGGCAAGGAAATCGACAGCCTGGCTACGGCCCGGCGGCTGCTGACGGAATTGCCATCGGTGGCACGTCTGGTCGTCGTCCCTTTTCTGGGCCGGGGCGCGGAACTGCCCGGAGAGGCCTGCCTCTGGGACGACTACCTGGCTCCTCACCAGGGAGCCCGACCTGTCTACACCCGCCTGCCGTTTGACCACCCCCTGTTCATCATGTTCTCGTCGGGCACGACCGGCTTGCCCAAGTGCATGGTTCATGGTGCCGGCGGCACCCTGCTGCAGCACCTCAAGGAACATCAGCTGCACTGTGATCTGGGCGCGGGTGACCGCCTGTTCTATTTCACGACCTGCGGCTGGATGATGTGGAACTGGCTGGTCAGCGGTCTGGCCTCGGGGGCGACCCTGATGCTTTACGACGGGCATCCGCTGCGGCCGCCGACAACAATCTGGGACTACGCGGAGCAGGAGCATTTCGATATTCTCGGTGCCAGCGCGCGCTGGTTGGCCGCCGGTCAGAAGCTGGGGTTGCGCCCGCGGGAGACTCACGACCTGGCCAGCCTGCGGACCATTCTTTCCACGGGCTCGCCTCTTTCGCCCGAGAGCTTCGATTACGTCTACCGCGACGTGAAACCGAATGTACAGCTCAGTTCGATCTCCGGTGGCACGGACATAATCTCCTGTTTTGCCCTGGGCAGCCCGGTGCTGCCGGTGCGCCGGGGCGAACTGCAGTGCCGGGGACTGGGCATGGCGGTCGCGGTCTGGGATGAGGCCGGCCAGGCCGTGCAGGGAGAGAAGGGTGAACTGGTCTGCACGCGGCCGTTTCCCTCGATGCCCACGGGATTCTGGAATGACCCGGATGGCGCGCGCTATCACACCGCCTATTTCGCCAGGTATCCGGGAATCTGGTGCCATGGGGATTTTGCCGAACTGACTCCGACCGGCGGCATGATCATTCACGGCCGGTCGGACACGGTGCTCAATCCGGGCGGGGTCCGTATCGGCACGGCCGAGATATACCGCGTGGTCGAACAGTTCGCCGAGGTGGAGGAGTCACTGGTCGTGGGGTGGCAGCGCGACGGGGATGTGGTCGTCACGCTCTTTGTGAAGCTCGCTGACGGTCGCTCGCTGGAGCCCGCCCTGGAGACGTCGCTTTGCCAGCGGATCCGGCAGGAGAATACGCCACGCCACGTGCCGGGCATTATCCGTCAGGTGCCCGATATTCCCCGGACGATCAGCGGCAAGATTGTTGAGTTGGCTGTGCGGAATATTCTGCACGGGCAGGCGGTGGACAACGCGGACGCCCTGGCGAATCCGGAGGCCCTGGCGGCTTTTCGGCAAATCGCCGCCGAGCTCAGCTGAGCAGTTCCCGTACCGCCGCGAGCAGATCCTCGTTGGCAACGGGCTTCTGCATGGCTCGGTTGGCGCCCAGCAACTTGGCCGAATGCAGGTAGTTTCGCGAAACGCCCTCGGGTCGGCGTTCGCCACCGCTGATGGCGATGACCTTGACGCCGGGGTAGCTGCGCCTGAGGTCGGTGATCGTCTCGATGCCGTCCTTCTCGGGCATGACGATATCGGTGATCACCAGATCGGCGGGATTGACGCGGAACAATTCGACGCCTTCCTTGCCGTTGGTGGCCGAGTCCACCAGGTAGCCGTTGCGCGAAAGCAGTGACTCAAGCCACTCACGGGTCAGCGTATCATCTTCGATTATCAGAATCCTGGCCACGACGCTCTATTCGGTTGGGGCCCTTGCCTGTAGGAACATTAGGATCCGATATCCGGCCAATCCGGTCAACAGTCAACTATGAATCAGTCCGCAACAGGCCCATTTTCTTCCGAATCAGCGGCCTCGAGCACGGCGTTGACCGCCTCCCGCAGGGCGTCCCCGCCGAACGGTTTGCGCAGGACGCCCCGGATCTGGGGGTGGTCGGCGTAGGCGAGGGCCGGTTTGTCGTTGAGGCCGGTGATAAGTATTACCGGCAGTTCCGGCTTGATCCGACCGACCTCGGCCGCGAACTGGGTCCCAGTCATGTGGGGCATCGTCAGGTCCGTAATGAGCAGGTCATAATCCTGCGGGGCCCGGCGCAGTGAGTCCAAGGCGATCCGGCTGTCCGAATAGGCGACGACCTGGTGGCCCTGTTTGGCCAAAAGGGCCTGGCCCAGTGCCGCGATATCGTCTTCGTCATCGACAAACATGATGCGCCCGGTTCGCGGTGCCGGCGTGATTTCCGCCGGTGGTCGGGCCGCCGGTTGCCCAATGCCGGAGTCGATGTCGGCCGTCAACACGGGCAGGTAGACCTGAACCCTCGTGCCCTGTCCGTCCCGGCTGTTGATCGTGATCTGGCCGCCGTGGCTGGCGACGATGCCGTGCACCACCGACAAGCCGAGGCCGGTGCCCTTGCCCACTTCCTTGGTGGTGAAGAACGGGTCGAAGAGGCGCTCCATGGTAGCTTCGTCAATCCCGCAACCGGTATCGGTCACGCCCATGACCACCAACTCACGCCCCGCCAGTGTCGGCGGCACGTCAGGGCTGTCCGCGCCGGATCGAATCGCGCGCAGGCTGAAGGTCAGGGTACCGGCGCCTTGTTCCATGGCGTGGAAACCGTTGGTGGCCAGGTTCATCAGGACCTGGCTGATCTGGGCCGCGTCGGCGAGCACCGGGGGACAGTCGGTCGCGATCTCGGTCCGCAACTCGACCGTGGCCGGAATCATGTTGGTCAGCAGATCGATCGCCTCGGTCATGACCGCGTAGATGTCCACCGGTTGACGTTCCTGTTCCTCGCGCCGGCTGAACAGCAGGATCCGGTCGACCAACTCCCGGCCGCGCTGGGTGGCGCGCACCACGCGGTCCAGATCATTGGCGATAAAGCTGCCGGCCCGCGATTCCATACCCGCGGCCTCTTCCCGGGCCAACGTGGAGAAGCCGAGGATCGCCTGCAGGATGTTGTTGAAATCGTGGGCGATGCCGCCGGCCAGGGCGCCGATGGCCTCCATTTTCTGGGCCTGGCGCAGTTGGCTCTCCTTGCTTTCGCTTTCCAGATGATATTCCAGAATTGGCGCCAGATATCCGGCCAGCGAAGCCAGGACCTCCGCGTCGTCGCTGGCATAACCTTCCTCGCGATCGGCGACCATGAGAAAGCCCAGGGCCTGACCCTGGGTGAGAATGGGAATGATCATCGTCTGCCGGAGCGCGTGGGGCAGCGCGCCGCAGGTCACCGGCGAGTTGGCAATCGCCGGCTCATGACTGGCCAGAACCGAGCGGCAAAGTTCGGGCAGGTCTGCGACCGATTCGCTCCAGACGGCGGTTTCAGGGGCGGCGCCAGTGCCCTGGAAATGGCTGTAGAGGGCCACTTTTCGCTTGGATTCCAGTAGGCCCAGGGCCGCAATGGGACTCTCCAGCGCCCGGCTGATGGCGGGCAGGACATTCAGAAAGACAGCCTCGCGGGGGCTGGTCAGAAAAATCTCCGCAATCTGATTGCGAATCTCAAGAGCGATTTCGGCGTGCTTGCGAGCCGTGATGTCACGGTGGGTGCCGGCCATGCGCAGGGCCGTGCCGTCGTCGGCTCTCTCGACGACGCGTCCGCGGTCCAGGACCCAGATGTAGTGCCCGTCAGCGTGTCTCAGCCGGACTTCCGTTTCATAGGTGGGCGTTTCGCCCTGGGAGTGGGCCAGGGCCGCCGCGAGGCTGTGCTCCTTGTCGTCCGGGTGAACCAACTGCAGCCATCGTTCCTGGGTGTGCTCGCCCGAGAGCGGGGCGAGACCGAGCATGTCGGCCCACGTGTCATTGTAGAAGAAGCGATTGTTGACCATGTCCCAGTCCCAGGCGCCATCGCGAGCGGCCTCCAGGGCCACGCTGAGTCGTTCCTGGCTGGCTGCCTCCTGTTGACGGGATATCAGGCTTTCCGTCACGTCGCGGCAGAAAGAGATGAGGGCGGGTTGGCCCTCGAAAGTGATCGCCGAACTGCTGACCACGACATCGCGCGTGCTGTTGTTGGGCAGGACCAGGCGCATGACGGGGGGCGAAATACTCTTGGCGCCGGCCCGCAGCGCGGCGCGCCGCCTGGCCGAAAGGTTCCGGTCATCCGGATGGATGAAGGCGCTGACCGAAAGCGCGCTCAGGGGTTCGTCGGGATCGATCTGGAAGAAACTGCGCGCCATCTGGTTGACATACAAAATGGCCTCGTCCCGGTGCACGACGATGGCATCAGGGCAATTCTCCACCAGATCGTCGAAGAGAGCACGGAGCGCCGCCAACTCGGCGACCCTGGCGCGCTGCCGGCGGTAAACCGGCCATCCGGCCAGGCCGGCGAGGGCCAGGATGACCGGAAAAATGACTGCGGTGTTGTGCAATGCGTCGGACAACCGGCAACCTCCTGGCCCCATCGTAAGGCCTGGTCGGTTCAGGGTCAACTTGGGCCCACAGACCGGTCCGCTATTTGGGGTGGACACGAACGCCAGCGTTGGCATAATGCGCCCATGCATATTCCCGCCGAAAACGTCATGTTCGAGTTGGCCGTGCTGCTGGCCTTTGGCGCGGTGTGCGGCCTGGTGGCCAAGAAGCTCCGCTTGCCTTCGGTAACGGGCCAGATCCTGGCCGGGGTCATTCTGGGGCCGTCGGTGCTTCACGTTATCGGCCATGACGCGGTCGCGGGGCTGCGGCCGGTCATCCACTTCGCCCTGAGCCTGATTGCCGTCGATGTCGGCACTCATCTGCATTTCCGCCGCCTGCGCAACGCCATGCGGCGCCTGGGTCTGCTGTTGCTCCTGGAAGTGAGCCTGACGCCGTTCCTGGTCTACCTGGCCCTGGTCTTCGGGGCCCGGCAGGACTGGACGTTCGGCATCCTGTTCGGTGCGCTGGCCATCTCCACGGCGCCGGCCACGGTTATTGCCATCGTCAAGGAGACGCGGTCCAAGGGCGTCTATGTCCGCACGCTGGTGGCGGCGGTGGCCCTGAACAACATCGCTTGCATTGCCCTGTTCGAGATGGCCCACACGGCCGTAACGGTGACTTTGGATCCCCTGGGCGGCATCAGCGCCGGTCAAGTGCTGATGGCTCCGTTCCTGCAGCTGTTCGGTGCGGCGGCCATCGGTGCCTGTCTGGGCCTGGCGCTGATCCTCGGTTCCAAGCATGTGATCCACATCGAGCAACTGACCACGGTTTCGATCATCGCGATCTTCCTGACCACCGGCGTGGCCGACTTTTTCGGGATCAGCAACCTGCTGGCCTGTCTGTTCCTGGGTGTGACCATGGTCAACATCGCGCCCGAGAAGGAAGAGATCGGGCACCGGGTCTTCGTGAATTTCGAGCCGGCCATCCTGGCGGTGTTCTTCACCCTGGCGGGCCTTGAACTGGACTTCGGTTTCCTGGCCACCGGCTGGATCCTGGTGGCGCTGTTCGTGGCGGCCCGCTTCGGCGGCAAGGTGCTGGCCGGGATCATCGCCATGCGGCTGGCCGGAGGCACCGACAATGTGCGTCGCTATATCGGTTACGGGCTCATTCCCCAGGCCGGCGTCGCCGTCGGCTTGCTGTTGGACGTGCAGGACAATCCGGCCTTCGCCGGGACGGCGAGCATGATCCTGGCCGTGGGCGTGGCCGGGGTCGCGGTGAACGAGATCATCGGCCCGATCCTGGTGCGTTTCGGCCTGTCGCGATCCGGCAATCTGGGCATGGACCGGGCCCGCCTGATCGATTTCATCCACGAAGAGAACATCGTGACCGATTTCCACGCCGAGACCAAGGAAGACGCCATTCGGCAGTTGTCGGACCTGATGATCGAGAGCCATGGCCTGCAGATCGATCGGGAAGAATTCGTGGCCGATGTGCTGAAACGCGAAAGCCTGATGTCCACCTGCATCGGCCGGGGACTGGCCGTGCCCCACGGCCGGATTGAGGGTGAGGAGAAAATTGTGGGGGTGATGGGCATCAGCCGGGCGGGCCTGCCGTTCGGCACGCCTGACGGCCTGCCCCTGCGCTGCATGGTGCTGCTGGCTTCCCCGGTCAAGCTGAGGCGGCGGCACCTGGAAGTGCAGGCCGTCCTGGCCCGGTCCATCGGGGCGGACTGGAGTCTGCAACTGCAACTGTACAACGCCAATACACCGGCCCACGTCTACGAGATCCTGCACGCCGAGGAATTCGAGGATTTCAATTATTTCCTGGAGGAGAACGAGCCGCCGCCCACCCCCTTGGGGCAGGCGGCGGCTGGGCCGGGGGATGTGACGGACGTCAGTTGATCGGGATCACCTTGACACCGTCGTGGGGTGTGGCTTCGTCGATGTAGCCCACGGCACCAGGGGTCTTGGCGACATACATCACGAGGTCCGCCTCCGTCTCGAAGGATGCCGGCATTTCGCCGGTGCCCGAGAAAACGGCCTTCTTCCAGAAGGTCGTGAACTGCTTCTGGCTCTTTTTCACGTAGGTCTTGAGGAACTGCTTTGACACGTCGCCGCTCTTGAGCATGCTCAGGACCACGCGCGTGCCGTCGCTCCACTGGGCCGATTTGCCCAGGAAGATGTTCTTGACCTGTCCGGCCGTCAACGTGTCGTCTGCGACATCGTGGTTGGCGACCAGGATGGAACCGGCCACAGCCGATCCCGCCAACACCAGGGTCACGACGACCAGGACCGCGGTCATCAGGATATTGGGATTGTACTTCATTGCCTGACCTCCTTTGCCTGGTCTAGAAGAAGAACGTGGACTTGACGCCCAGCAGCGACCAGTTCTCCACGTCCATGGGGTGACCCTGATTCTTGTCCTCGCGCACATCACCGGTGCCGCCCATGGCGTGGCCCTCGATCTTGACCAGCCAGTAGTCGGTCAGGTCGAAGCGCGCCGTCAGGGC
>JAJRWA010000051.1 GCA_024277025.1 Candidatus Krumholzibacteriota bacterium
CACTGCAAAGCGTTTTTCGCTCGGCATCGGTAAGGCGGACAATGTATTTCTTTTCCACGGTAGCCCTCCTTGGCTACCGAGATGTTCTCATATTTTACCGCTAACGTGAATCACAATTCTGAATGTTGACAGAGCACTAGTACCTGAACAAGCCGAAGAACTCGACCCCTTCGAAGGCCGGCTCAAACTTGCAGACGCCGCCCGAGCACAGGAATCCGGCCTGGCGTTTGCCGAACCACAGGTTCACGTTGCCGCCGCGGGCGAGAGTGTAGGTGATCTGGCCGGCGGGGAACGGGCCCGACTTTTCATTGGGTGCCCGCTGTTCATCGAACTTGTTGTTCAACTCCAGGATGGCCGAGTATTGCCAGCTCGGGGCCGTCTCGAACTCCAGCTTGAACCACTGCTCGTCGTAGGCGCCCCGCTCGATGCCCGGCTCGCTGCCCAGCCGGACGTGTTGCTGTTCGGCCTGCAGGCTGATGGCGTGATCGGCCGTGGCGAACCAGGTGACCTCGCCCGCCACGGTCTGCCGCAGCCCGTCGCTGTCCTGGTAGCCAAAGGCGGTCAGGAGGCGGAAATCACCCATGCGTTCGGTTTCGGCGCTGAAGTAGCCCAACTGGTAGACCGTCGAGCCGTCCTGCCGTTTGATGTCCGCACCACTGGCCAACAGGGTCAATCCGTCCGGCGTGGTATACATCAGGTCCAGATTCTGTCCCTTTTCGTCATTGGCGTTCAGGGTGTGCGGAGCCCGGTTCAGCAGGGTCCAGGTGAACTCGCGGGCCAGAGCCGGCGGCCGGTTCAGGGACGTGATGCCGTCGGCACGTGAGACGACCTCGAACTTGTCGTAGTCGCTGATCTCCCACGAAGCCGAGAACGGTCCCGAATAGAGATTGACGTTGGCGTAGAGGGCCTGGCCGTAGTCCGTCTCACCGTTGACCGGGTTGTAGTCCCAACCGGTCTTCCAGCCTCGTTCGACGTAGAAATCACCGAAGCCGAAGGTTTCGCGCACGCGGGCCGCACTGATGTTCTCCCGGTGCACGCTGCCGTCGTCACCCAGAAAGTCATCCGGTCGGTAGGTCATGCCGGTGGCGGCGACGTGCAGGTTGCGGGTCAGATTGTATTCGGCGTCCACCGCCCGGATGTCCAACTCGCGCACCAGCGGTGTGCCGCTGAAGGAGGTTACCGCGAGCCGGTCGTTCTTGTAGGAGGCCAGCAGGCCGTCCAGGCGCGTGTCCACGCGGATCGTGCGGTCTTCGTACGAGTTGAAGACCAGGCCGCGGCCGAAGAGACCGTAGAAGTGGCCGGCGCGTATGGCCACTTCACCCGTGTTGAACTCGAAGTAGCGGTGCTTGATCTCGTTGGTGCGGAATCCCTCTTCGCTGGGAGCCTGGCTGTTGAGCATCACGCCGGTCCGGAAGGCACCCAGCTGGTAGGTGACATCGATCCAGTTCTCGACGATTTCCTTCTTGGTGTCGGTGGCGTAACTGTACTCGAAGCGGTCGGTCGCGGTGACGGCTTCGGACCACGCGGGTTTACCGGTCGAAACCACCGTCCCGGCCGCGGCGGCCTGCACGGCCTGTTCCATCTGGTGTTCGAGCTCGACCTCGTCGCCGTCCTTGTAGCCCATGTGGCGGAAGATCTCGCGGCCCTGGGCGTCAAACATGATCAGGAACGGCACGATGCTGTTGACCTGCAGCAGGTTCTGCAACTCGGCTCCGGGATCCAACAACACGGTCATGTTGGTGTAGCCCTTGGACTGGACGAACGGCGCCACCTTGGCCACGGATTTCGAAGCGTCCGTACTGACGGCCAGCAGGGAGATCCGGCCCTGGTATTTTTCGGCCAGACGTTCCAGATGGGGCATTTCCTTGAGGCACGGTTTGCACCAGGTGGCCCAGAAGCTCACAATCACCGGGCCCTTGGCCAATTCATCGTGGAAACTGACCTTGTCGCCATTGATCGACTCCAGGGTCCAGTTCGGCGTGCCAGTCAGATCGGCTGCGCCGGCCAAACCGGCCAGGCCCAGCCACAGCACCACGGTTATGGCCGCGTACCGACCCTTGACGATCCGACTGATCGTTCCTTTCATCGAGATCTCCTTGGGCTACTTGGCCAGGGTCATTTTGACGACTTGGGCAAACTCGGCCACCCGGATCCGGGCCAGGTAGACACCGGCGGCCAGGCTGCGGTCACTGTCGTCACGGCCGTTCCAGGCCACGCGGCGCAGTCCCGGCGCGACGGTGCCCTGGAACAAATGGCGCACGGCACGCCCCTGCACGTCGTAAACCGTGACGGTGGCCGGCACTTCGGAGTTGCCGCCCACCTCGAACCGAATGCTGGTCTGGGGATTGAAGGGGTTGGGCCAGGCTTCGGGGCGGGTGGCGAAGGTCGGCACTTCGTGGTCACCGGCTGCCGTCACGGCGCCGCCAAACCAGCTCATGACCTGAGCCATGAAATCGGCCCGCGAAGCGGCGGTCGAGATGCCAGCGAAGCCGAAACCGGCGAAAATGGACTTGCCGGTGCCCGGATCCGAAGCTACCACGGCCGTGCCGCCGCCGCTGTAGCTGAGACTGGCCAGGCCGCCGCCGGTGGCGGCAATCACGTCGGGGCTGGTGTTGTCATTGCTGCCGTCCCCGCCGTTGATGGCGTAGCTGCTGCCCGGGAACACGGGATCGCCGCCTGCGCCGGTCACGAAGTCGACGCTGCCGGTGTTCGCGGTGTAGGCGACGCCGAGGGTGTTCTGGTACCAGGCGCAGGCCGTGGTGTCGAATGACGGACTGCCGGGATCACAGCTGCTGAAAGCCAGGTCGGCCCCGGACAGGAAGAGGTTGCCGCCACCACCGAGATAGGTTGACAGGCTCGTCATGTCACTCACGTCCAGCGGGGACACGCCCGGGCCCGCGCCCCAGACCACGGTGTTGAACCGGGCCAGATCCTCGGCTGCGGCCTTGCCCATGCCCGCCAGGTCCCAGGTGGCGCTCGTCAACCCGCCGGCGGTGATCGCCGCCGTGTACAGGGCGTCGGTGGTTCCGGAGCCGCCGGCCGAGACATAGAGCACATCGGCACCGGAGCTGATGACCGTAAAAACACCGAAGGCATTGTCGGCCGGATTGTTCTTGCTGACCAGGGTGATATCCGTCCAGCCCTTGCCCGCCACGGTGATGGGCGTGATGTCGATGATCAGGTCCTTCGTCTGGCCCGGCTCGAGAATCAATTCGATATCCACGATGAAGGGCGGATAGCAGAGCAGATCCTCGCAGAGGGAGGCGACCCAGTCCGGCGCCATGTTCTTGACCATGTTCACCATCACCGTGTCGGTCGTCGCGCCGGTGTTGGTGACGAAGGTGTGGAAGGCTTCGATTTCGAAGAAATCGTTCACCGATCCGTTGTGGTCGTACACCCAGTCGAAGCCGGCCTGGGCCGGGACCGACATGGCACCCAGCGCCAGGGCGAGAGTCAGCGCGCAGAGCAGTTTTCTGAAAGTGGCGGTCATCGCGGGTTTCCTCCGGTTTTTTCCAACTCGCCATACGAGCCGGCCTGAATGATCGTGTAATCGGTGCCATGCTGTACCAGGGCCATGACCGCGAGGTTGTCCAGCGGCCAGTCACTGCGGGCCAGCGTCACGTCATATACCTGCGGGGTGCCGGCCGTCAGTTGCCCCAGCGCGGGCGGGGTGTCCACCCGGTCACGGAAGACGTTGTGGAAAACGGTCTGGCCGTTGGTGCCGGGAGTCAGGCCGCGTTCGTTGAAATCGATTTCCTGTTCGAAAAGGGCCACGAAGAGATTGTAACCCGTCAGGTCCACGTCCCGGTCCGGTTGCAGGGTGACCGCGACCGGGATCTGGGGGTTCGAAAAATCGGCGCTGAGGTCGATCCGGAAACCGGGGTCAATCAGCAAACCGGCCGTGACCGAGGCTTCCATGGCGACGGCGTCCAGGGCGTCGGTGCGTTTGACACCGTCGGTGAACAGGCCGGGGGCGCCCAGTACGACGTAGTTGGTGAAGCGATCCGAATTCTCGGTCGGGTTGTACTGGTAGAGGGGGTCGGAGAAGTTGGGCCAACTGACGGCGTACTCGATGTACAGGACCCGGTCAGCCGTGAATTCGGGCTTGGCCCGCATGGCCAGCAGGTTGTCCGTCAACTGGGGACAGGGGCCACAGTTGATGTTGGCGAATCCTTCGAGCACGACCGTCCGCTGCGAGCGCAGAGCGAAGGTCTCGGCCGGTACCGTCAGTACCGAATCCTCGATGACTTCAACGGTGAAGCTGGGCGGTGAGACCACGTAGGTGTCCAGCGCCAGGGAAACATCCACCGCTCCGGGCGCGAGATTGGCCACTGTGGCGGGCGTGACCAGGCCGGTGTCCGTCCCGTCAATGATGATCCGCGCCCCCGCGGGCTGGGAGGTGATCAAGAGGGCCGTCTTGGACAGGGCGAAAGCGAGCGTGATGTCGTCCAGCGGCGCCAGGTCGACGGGAATGTCACCGGGCGTCGAGACGAAATCAGGCATGATGACGCTGATGACGTAGCGGGCGGCGTACAGGCCGGCAAAGGTGTGGGGTGTCACCTCGCCCGTGTCCTGGCCGTCAAAAAGGATAGCTGCGCCGGGTGGCGTCGAGACCACCGTTATATCACCCGGGGCAAATGAAGGCGCCTCACGGCCGCACGAGGCCACGCCCAGCAGGACAAGGAGCGTTGCCAGAGCCTGCGTCCAGCGGCGCGGGCGGTACTTGAAAAAGCGCACGATTTCACCTGTCGGGTTGCAACCTGGAGTGGTCAGGGGTGAATCCAGGTCATAGGAAAGCGTACATTTCGGTTTTCAGTTTCAAGTATACGTCCGTTCGCCGCATTTCGTCAATACGGCCGGCGCAGCTTATTTCGTCCCCGGAGTGGATTTTAAGGATCGTTACATGTTATCATTGTTGGGAATGAAGAGGGGCTTACTGCAGATTTGGGGAGGGAATTCCGTTTTGACGAATCGTACACTCCGTCAACTGAGCGCCATTGGTGCTGTATTTGTTTTGATGGCAATCGCTTGGACTGCGGTTGCCGCAGATATCCCCGTCGATGCCCAGGGGCGTCCCCAGTGGCAGGAGCGTCAGTGGGCTGACTTCCCCGTGCAGATCCGGGTCTCGGGCCCGACGGAACTGCGCCAGCTTCTGTCCCGGGTCCCGCTGGCCGGATTCAGCCGGGAAGACCTGCGTCCGGACGGCGTGCTGAGCGTGCGGGTGACTCCGGCGGAAGCGGCGGCCCTGTCGGCTGCCGGCGTCAGTTACGTGCGGCTGCCGGATCGGGAAAAGGCGGGCCGGCAAGCCGCTGAGCAGGCCTGGGCCCAACGGTTTGCCGCCGGCGAGACCCCGGTGCCGCTGGCCGACAAGTCTGACGCGGCCGCCCTGGACTACTACCCGACCCACGCCGAGATCGGCACCTTGCTGGCTGATCTGGCGGCGGCCTATCCCGCGATCTGCCGCACCTTCACCTGGGGCCAGACGGTACAGGGCCGCGAACTGTGGGGGCTGGTCGTCTCGGCCGACGTGAACAACACCACGGCCGAGCCCGAGGTGCGGCTGAGCAGCACCATGCACGGCAACGAGGTCACGGGGATGATCCTGTTGGTGGACCTGGCCCACCACCTGGTGCAGAACTACGGCCAACCGGGCTACGCGGATGTGACCAGCCTGGTGGACAATACCGAGATCCACATCATGCCCCTGCACAACCCGGACGGCTACGTGGCCGGGGGGCGCTACAATGCCAACGGCGTGGATCTGAACCGCAACTTCCCCCTGCCGGCCGGCACCCA
This sequence comes from Candidatus Krumholzibacteriota bacterium, assembly GCA_024277025.1. Classification (GTDB taxonomy): domain Bacteria; phylum Krumholzibacteriota; class Krumholzibacteriia; order LZORAL124-64-63; family LZORAL124-64-63; genus JAGRNP01. Next base: position 5,797 of record JAJRWA010000051.1, read on the forward strand.
CCCGGTGCAGGAGATCGAGAATCTGGGCTTCATGGCCTACGCCAACGCCCACCATTTCGTGATTAGCCAGAACGGACACGGCGGGGCGCTGGTCGTGAACTACCCCTGGGACTACACCTACACCCGGGCGCCGGATGACGCGGCGATTATCCAGCTCAGCCTGGAATATTCATCCTGGAATCTGCCCATGTTCAACGGCTCGTTCACCGATGGCATCACCAACGGCGCGGATTGGTATCCGGTCAACGGCAGCGTGCAGGACTGGTCGTACGACCAGACGGACTGCATCGACGTGACGATCGAAGTGAGCAACACCAAGTGGCCCGCGGCCTCGACCCTGGCCGGCTACTGGGACGACAACCGGGAAAGCCTGCTGCACTACATCGCGGCGGCGCGCTACGGGGTCAATGGCGTGGTCACCGACGCGACCAGCGGGCTGCCGCTGGACGCCACCGTCACGGTGACCGGCAACACCATGAGCGTGCACACCGATCCGGCCCACGGCGACTACTACAAGTTGCTGGCCACCGGCACCTACGAACTGACTTTCAGTGCTGATGGTTATGATCCGGTCACGATTGCGGATGTGACCACGACCTGGGGCACACCCACGGTGCTGGACGTGCAACTGAGTCTGTCGGGTTCGTCCGTGCCGGCGGCCGGGCCGGGGAAATTGCTGCTGGCGGCCCGACCCAATCCGTTCAATCCGGCGACGCGGTTGACTTTGAATGTGCCGGCGGCCGGGTCGGTCGCAGTCGGTGTCTATGACCTGCGCGGGCGTCTGGTGCGTTCGCTGCTGGTGGCGGACCTGCCGGCCGGGGAGACTACGCTGAACTGGAACGGGCAGGCTGATGACGGGGCGACCGCGCCCAGCGGGGTGTACTTCGCCCGGGCGCAGACGGCCCAGGGTGCGGCAACCGTCAAGTTGATGCTGCTCAAATAAGTAGATTTCGGGGGCCGCGGCAGCGCGGCCCTACTTCAGGTACAGCCGTTTCAGGTGCTTCAGAAACGTGTACTGGTAGGCGTACAATCCGGCCACAAAACCCACCTGACCGTCCCGCCAGCCACCCTTGCGCAGATACCACTTCACCCAGGCGCCCAGCGCGTGGGAAAACACGCCGAACCACGATGTGGTCTGCCCCTTGCGCTTCATCTCGCGGGCGGCCAGGGTCGAGTACTGGTTCAACTTGGCGTACAGGTCTTCGATGGAGTCGCAACTGTAGTGGAGCAACGCGCCACGGTCGATGCGTTCGTCCGAGACCACGCCGGTCGGCGACTCGTGGACCAGGTTGCCCACGTCGTGGTAGCGCACCTTGTCCCGGCGGAACAGCCGGATCGGATAGTCCGGACTGATCACCGGCAGCAGGCAGCGCACTTCCCGGCCGAACAGGAACCAGCGTCGGCGCAGCTTGAAGGCCTCGATCTCGCGGCCGCCGGGGCGGAAAGCGGCGGCCTTCAGTTCAGCCAGGCGCGCGGCCATTTCCGGGTCCATCACCTCGTCCGAATCCAGGGCCAGCACCCAGTCGTGGCGGCAACTGTCCTGGGCGAAATTGCGCTGGGCGCCGAAGTGATCGAAGGGCCGCTCCAGCCACACGGCCTCGTACTGTCGGGCAATGGCCCGCGTCTCATCCTGCGAGCCGGAATCGACGATGACGATCTCATCGGCAATGTCCCGCACGGCGCCCAGCACTTCGGCCAGATAGCGGTCGCTGTTGCGGGTCAGGACGTAGACTGACAACTGGGTGTCCATGGCTGCTTTCGGTGAGTTCGGGTTTGTCGGCGAGCAATCGCAACGGGTTTGAAACGGAATCTTAGGCTGGTTGGACCGGGGGCGTCAACCTCCGCTAGTGACGATGCGGGCGTGCCGGGCCGGCGGGCCCGTCTGGCACCCGCTTGCCCCGGCCTGTTCTGAAATCGTATACTCAGCGAGGTCCGATACTCGCTCGTATCGACAGACCAGAAAGACTAGATGACTACCCGTACCCTGTTCGCCACAGTGGGCGTTTGCCTGCTTGCTGCCGCGGTGTCGTCGGGAGTGTATTTCCACGAAGCAAAGATGGGCGATGATATCAAGGCCGCCAAGATGGCGCGGCTGAGGTAGCGCGGGTCACGAAATCGACTGCAGGCCAACTGTTTTTGGTAGGGACGGTCTTTCCTCCGTCCGCTTCTGGTGCAACCAGTCAGGGTGGGGGTTGGGGCGTCTGCATATTTCAAGGGGCGAATTACTCTTGTCTCATGATTCTGGCGGCGAGCCCCCGCGATGCGGGTGCCGGCGGATCGACTTGATGATTTGTACGAGAATCCCGCACGCGTGCGGGAATCCAGGCCGAGAAGCCATGTTCGGTCGGAGACGAAAACAACAAAAAGGGGAAGCAATGAAAACCCATATCCTGATTGCGGTGGTGGCTCTCGGTCTGCTTGGCAACACCCCATCGTCGGCTGCTGTCGAGCGGCCCCTGCCCACTCGTGAAGGCCGCGTCATCCACGGTGGCAACGCCGCGCTGAACAAGGCCGCCGGCGATACCATCGACCTGATGGGACCGGCCGGATCGGGGGCGCCGTTTCTGGGCGACTTCGAAGCAGGGTGGAACGGGTGGACTTCGATCGACCTGACCCAGCCGACGATCAGCCACTGGCAGGTCAGCGACTACAACCAGGCCGCGGTCGGCAACCTGGCCGCCTGGTGCGGAGACCTGGGTTTTGCCAGCTGCAACGACTCGCTGGAGGCGGCGGGAGGATATGGCAACTCGTGGTACGATCTGCTGGCCTACCGCCTATCGGTCCCTGATCCGGGCAGCAACGCCACGGTGCGGGTGACGGCAACCCTGCAGTATGACGTCGAACCCGGTTACGACTATGTCGACCTGAGCAACAAGATCCAGGGCCAGTCGGGGTACGTGGCCCTCCAATCCTGGACCGGCGCCGGCACCGTGGCGGTCAACGAGAACTTCAGCTATCTGCCGAGCGAACTGGTCGACGGCACTGATGTGTTGCTGGTGTGGGTCGTCAGATCGGACGGCGGCTGGTCCGATGAGGACTGCTCCTGGCCCACCGCCGGTGCTTGTCAGATTGACGAGATCATCGTGACGACATCACAGGACGGCCAGGCTGATGTTGTCAGTTATACCGATTTTCAGGACGGCACCTTTGGTGATTGGTACATCACCTATGTGGACGGTGTTGGCGATTTCGCGGCGCTGTGGTCCGGGCTTAGGGACCTGGATCCGTGTGCGACGAATACCAGCCGTCAGGTGGCGTTCATCGACGATGGGCTGGTTGTGCCGGGGACCGGGGGGACCCGGTGCGTCGATTGGTGTTATGGGCCGGGTGGGTACATCGTGAACAACGATGGCGGTCTGGCGGGCATCGGGAGCCACCTCGAGAACGATATCCGGTCGCCGGTGATGAGCAGGCCGGGCGGGGCTGCCGAGGGGTGTCGATTCGACTTTGATGTCTACGCTCATATGGGAGCAGGGCCCCGGGCCCCGGCCCAGTTCTTCGTGTGGGGGATCCGGTCCGCCGATACCGATGGCTCGGCTGGCAACGGGGTCCAGATCCTGTCTGAACAGGAGTTTCGCGATCGCGGTTTTTGGTACTCGGGCGGGCCCTGGTATCGCCGCTTTGAGCAGGACGTGACAGACCTCATGAATCCCGGCTATGACGAGATCCAGGTTCGCCTGGGTGTTCTGGAGGCCAACTGGTGGTGGGAGGAGGGGGACAACGGGACGCCCGCCCCCTACTTCGACAACGTCTCGGTCAAGGTCTTCCCGTTGTCAGGGCCCGCCATGACCGCGCGCGAGGTCGATCTGGCCCAGGACAACTTTCCCGCCGTTGACGCGATTGACTTTGGCGACCTCGGCTCGTTGAGCGTGCGCTTCGACATGGCCCGCAATATTGCGCCAGCGGGGGATCTGCACAACGATCCGGGGGATTCGCTGCTGGTGAATGTGGCGGTGCCCCGGAGCGGGGCGGTGTTGGTGGGCAGTCCGGCGCTGCACTACGTGATCGACGCCAATCCGGTTTTTGATCCCTACCGCACGGCGCCCGTCAGCGGCGTGATGCCCGGCCGGATGGCGGGTGGCGGCGGCCTGGAACCCGGGCTGTGGGCGTTTGATCTGCCGGATACGGGGCTGCTGTTTCCGGGCGACGTGATGCACTACTACTTCCGGGCGGGGGACGATGTGGGTGGCGATATCCAGTGGTCCACCCTGCCGGCGGATCTGACGGGCTATGGGGAATTCGGCGGGTTGATCACTTACAGCAGCTCGTTCATCGTGCACGCCCTGCCGACGATCAGGGACGATGGCCTTGGCGGCTACACGGTGCCGCCGGTCCTGCTGTGGAACGATTTTGCCGACGGCGGCGGCGAGGATGAATGGAACCGGGCGCTTCTTACGGCCTACAGCACGCCCGGTGAGACCCACGACATCTACTACACCAACGATCCCGGTTCGGGAGTCGGCAACGGGTTGGGCGGCCGCACGGCGGGGCCGGCCCTGGACCACTACACGACGCTGCTCTACACGGCGGGCGACCTGGGCAATCTGACCCTCAGTAACGGTGATCTGGCCTTCGACGCGGGCGATGACATCGGCACGCTGCAGAATTGGCTGGCTGGTGGCAACCGCAACCTGCTGCTGACCGGCGACAACCTGGTCAGCGATCTGGTGGTCAATGCCGGTGCGGCGGGACAGGATTTTGCCGCGACGGTGATGGGTGTGGCTTGGGTGGCGACGGACTTGCGGCCTTTGCTTGGCAATCAGTCGTCGCCTTTGGTGGCGGCGATTCCGGGTAATCCGGTGATTGCGAATGCGGGTCAGTGGCTGGCCTACGGTCGCTGCCCCGGCCTGGGCACTCTTGATGCCGTGACGGCGCGGACCGGTGCCGTGCGCCTGGCCGAGTTCACCGACAGCAGTGGCAACGTCGGTGTCTACCCGTATGCCGCTGCGACTTACAACCTGTACGGCGGCAGCAACCGGGTCGTGATCCTGCCCTATGACCTGATGAACATCTACACACCGCCGAACGGCAAGGCCACAGCGCCCATGCCGGCGCGGAACATGGTGTTGGCGGATATTCTGGCGTACTTCGGGTATTTTGATCCGGTGCTGCTGTCGGGCACGCCGCCGCGCGCCCAGTTTGAGGTCAGCAATTATCCCAATCCTTTCAATCCCAGTACACGGATTGCGTACGAGATCAAGGCGCCGGGGCATTTGAGCCTGAAGGTGTTCAACGTGCGTGGGGAGCTGGTCAAGGTTCTGGTTGATCGGCAGGTCAGTGGGGGCGGCTTCGCTGAATGGGATGGCACCAACGCGCAGGGCGGCGCGGTATCGTCAGGCGTGTATTTATACGAGGCGCGCATGGGAGAGGAGGCCAGAGTAGCTAAAATGGTGCTGTTGAAATAGTCCGCACCTTTTCCGGGCTTTCTGGCCGCCGCTCCCACTGGGCCTCAAACGAATCGACAGGTTCCTTGGGACGGGATTATCCGGTCATTTCTGCCATCTGAACTTGGCATATGCCGCGCCCCAATTCGTGCTGCCCAGGGCCTTGTATTCGCCGCCAATCGAGAATCGACCGAATGAAACCTGAGCGAACGGCATGACGTCCCACTCATGGAGGTCGTCGAAGAAATATCCTCCCTTGGCACCGAACTCCAGGGCGCCGGCGTCATAGAGGGCGCCGATCGTGAATGCCAGGACACTGAGATCTCCACTTTCGAGGTCGGTTCCTGACAGGCTGTATTGTTGGCCCGGCAGGCCATACCACGCCCCTTCCAGGACGAAATCCAACGCCGGACCCAGAGGGAACTGCGATGACCCGGTGATGCCGAATCCCGTGTCGAAGAAATCGGCCGCATCACCGGCGGGCAGGAGCAGGTTGACTCCGGTGTAGGACGTCTTTTGCCGTTCCTGCGCCGACGCTTGTGTGCCCAGAATCAGGATCATCGCTACTGTGAGGAATGTTACAGACTTCTTGCTCATATTCACAATGTCCGCCTTTCGTGGAGGGGTCGCACCAAGTATTGTGATGATTTCGATTCGGAACATAGCAGAATCCACTGTGTTCATGCAACACCTGAACAACGCAAGAATTGCAGCCCTCTGGGCCCAGAAAAAAAGGCACCCAGGCCAAGCTGGGCGCCCTTCTCCATCATCTGTCTGCCGGCTCAGCCGACCGTCCACCCATCCGCCGCAATCACCTTCTCGGCAATCACGTCGTGCAGCTTGGTCCGGTTCACCGGGTCGTGCTTGGTCAGGCGCCGCAGGCCCGCCATCATGGTGCGCAGTTCGTCGCCCTCGACGGTGCCCGACATCACGTTGCGGGCCCAGGTGCCGACCCGTTCGGTGGCGTCGTGCACATAGAGGGTGAACATGGCGGCCATGTGGGCGGCGGCCTCTTCGCCGTCCCGGTCCTTTTTCTTCAGGGTGCGCAGCAGGGCGCTTTCGCAGGCGTAGGCGGCCATGGTGATGTCCGCGATATCAGCCAGCACTTCCTGCTGATCCTTCAGGCCATGGCCGAACTTCTGGGCCGCCAGGCCCAGCGTCGCCAGCACGACCTTCTTCATGTTGGCCACCAGCTTGGCCTCGTCCTCGAGGTATTCGGGCTCGCCCGGTTCCTCGAACGACGGCAGGCCGGTCAGGCTTTCGGCCACCGCCTGTGCGGCCTGCAGGAAGGGCAGCTCGCCCTTCATGGCCTTCTTCATGATCATGCCCGGCACCAGCAGGCGGTTGATTTCGTTGGTGCCCTCGAAGATGCGGTTGATGCGCTCGTCGCGGTAGTAGCGCTCCAGCGGGTATTCGCTGCAGTAGCCGTAACCGCCCAGCATCTGGACACCTTCCTCGGCGGCCAGGGCCATCGCTTCGCTGGCAAACACCTTGATCATCGAACACTCGATGCTGAATTCCTCGACCTTCCTGATGCCGGCCAGATCGTAGTCGGCGGCGCTCTTGTCCAGGGTCGCGATGGCCTGGTCCAGCAGACCGGCCGTGCGGTAGACCATGCTCTCGGCCAGGAAGCCGGCCGTCATCACGTCGGCGATCTTGCGCCGGATGAGGCCGAAATTGCACAGGGGTTCACCGAACTGGTGCCGCTCCTTGGTGTAGGGCACGGCGGCCTCGAGAGCCATCTTGATGCCGCCCAGCGAACTGGCGCCCAGCTTGAAGCGGCCCACGTTCAGGATGTTGAAGGCGATGTGGTGGCCTTTGCCGATCTCGCCCAGCAAATCGTCGGCTGGCACTTTGACATCTTCCAGGGTGATCGCGCAGGTGCTCGAACCCTTGATGCCCATCTTGTGCTCTTCGGGGCCGATGGTGACGCCGTCGGCGTGCAGGTCGACGATGAAGCCGGTGAATTGCTCGCCGTCGATCTTGGCGAACATGATGCAGATGTCGCTGTAGGCGGCGTTGGTGATGAACTGCTTGCTGCCGTTGAGCACGTAGTGGCTGCCGTCGTCGCTGGGCACGGCGGTGGTCGCGGCGGCCAGGGCATCACTGCCGCTGCCGGTCTCGGTCAACGCGTAGCAGGTCATGATCTCGCCCGTGGCGATACCCGGCAGGTACTTCTGCTTCTGCTCGTCGGTGCCGAAGTAGACGATCGGCAGGGTGCCGATGCCCGACTGGGCGCCGTGGGTTACGGCAAAACTGCCCGCCGCGGCAATGCGCTCGCTGACCAGCATGACCGTGGCCTTGTTGCTGCCCATGCCGCCGAAGGCCTCGGGGATGTCGACCATCAACAGGCCCATGTCGGCCGCCTGTTTGAGCAGGCCCTTGCCGAGACTCGTGTTCCCGTTGTATTCCAGATCGTCCATGATCGGCGCGATCGCCTGGGCGACGAAACCGTCGACCGTGCTGGAGAACATGCGCTGGTTCTCGTCGAAATCCTCGGGTGTGAAACAGTCGGCCGGATTGGTCTCGCTGAGCAGGAACTCGCCGCCGGTGGGATACTTTGCGTCTGACATTTTCTTTCTCCTTGCAGGCAGTTGTCGCTTAGATCGCTTCGAAGATTCCGGCCGCGCCCATGCCCGTGCCGATGCACATGGTGACCAGGGCGTACTGGCCGCCGCGCCGCTTCAGTTCATGCAGGGCGCTGGCGGTGAGCTTGGCGCCGGTGCAGCCCAGGGGATGGCCCAGGGCGATGGCGCCGCCGTTCGGGTTCAGTCGGTCGTCCGCCGGGTCCAGCTTGAGACCCTTGCACACGGCCAGGCTCTGGGCGGCAAACGCCTCGTTCAGTTCGATGACGTTCATTTGCTCCAGTTTCAGGCCGGTCTGGGCCATGACCTTGGGCACCGCTGCGACCGGCCCGATGCCCATGATATCCGGCTCGACACCGGCCACGGCGTAGCCCACGAAGCGGGCCAGCGGTGTCAGGCCCAGCTCGGCCGCCTTCTCGGCGGTCATCAGCAGGGTGGCCGCGGCGCCGTCGCTCATCTGGCTGCTGTTGCCGGCGGTCACGGTGCCGCCGTTCTTGAAGGCGGGCTTCAGGCGGGCCAGACCCTCGACGCTGGTATCGGCGCGCGGGCCCTCGTCCACCTTGAACTCGACTTCCTGCAGCGCGGGCCGGCCGTTCTTGGCCTTGTCCGGCAGCTGGGCCAGGACCGGCACGATCTCCTTTTCATAGTGGCCGGCCGCGATCCCCGCGAGGGCCTTGCGGTGGCTGTGGTAGCTGAACTCATCCTGGGCCTCGCGGCTGATCTCGTCGCGCACGGCGAGGTTTTCCGCGGTGATGCCCATGTTGGTCAGGTACTCCGGATGTTCGGTGGCCATCTGGGGGCTCGGCAGGTAGCGCAGGCCGCCCAGGGGCACCATCGACATGGATTCGGTGCCACCGGCAATGATCACGTCTTCCTGGCCGCTGGCGATCTTCAGGGCCGCCAGATTGATGGTCTCCAGCCCCGAGCTGCAGAACCGGTTGACGGTCATGCCCGGCACCTCGACCGGCAGGCCGGCCATCAGGGCGATGTTCCGGCCCACGTTCATGCCCTGCTCGCCCTCGGGCATGGCGCAACCCATGATCACGTCCCCGATCAGGGCCGGGTCCAGGTTCGGGTGCTCGTCCAGGATGGCCTTGACCACCGCGGCGCCCAACTCATCGGGGCGGGTGTGGCGCAGGCTGCCTTTCAGGGCGCGGCCCACGGCGGTGCGGCGGGAACTGACTACGACGACTTCTCTCATCACGATCTCCTTTGCGTTCCCGCTCTAGTTCCGCAGGGGTTTGCCGGTTTTCAACAGACTTTCGATGCGCTCGAGGGTCTTGCGCTCGCCCAGCAGGCGCATGAAGCTCTCGCGCTCCAGCTCGAGCATGTCCTTTTCGGTGACCGTCGTGCCGGGGGGCACCACGCCGCCGCTGAGGATCCTGGCCAGTTCCATACCGATCTTGCGGTCGTGGGCCGACACGTAGCCGCCCTGCTCCATGTTGAACAGGACCGATTCGGCCAGGGCGATGCCCGCGGTGCCCATCACCGGAATGGCCTGGTCCTCGACCGGACTGACGTAATGACTGGTGGCCAGGGCCAGGGCCAGATCCTTGGCGTCGGCCGCAAGGTGATCCCGGTTCAGGGACCAGCTGTCGCCCGCCCGCAGGAAGCCCAACTCCACGGCCTCGGCCGCGCTGGTGGCCACCTTGGCCGTGCCGATGGTCTCGAAGGTCTTGCGGAAGGCCGGCTGCAGGTCGCGCTTGTCCAGCAGGACCGCCACGTTGCGCTGGTACAGCCGCAGGCAGCCGCCGCCGGCCGGGATCACGCCCGCGCCGAACTCGACCAGGCCGATGTAGGTTTCGGCCGCGGCCCGGACCGCGTTGGCACCCAGGGTCATCTCGCAGCCGCCGCCGAGGGCCAGGCCCGCCGGCGCCGTGACCACCGGCACGCCGCAGTGCTCCAGGCGGCTGGTCGCGGTCTGGAAGGCGCGGACGATCATATTGATGTCCTCCCAGTTGCCTTCCATCGCCTCCATCATCAGCATCATCAGGTTCGCCCCGACCGAGAAGTTCTCCGACAGGTTGGTCACCACCAGGGCCTGCCAGTTCTTTTCCGCCTCGGTGCAGGCGGTCATCACCATGTTCAGGGTGTCCTGGCCGATGGCGTTCATTTTCGAATGGAATTCCAGGCCCAGCACACCGTCGCCCAGGTCCAGCAGGCTGGCCCCGGGATTACGTTTCACTTCGCGGCCCGTTGCGCGCAGGATGTCGAAGTCAAAGACCCGCTCATCAGTGGGCACGTCGGCAAACACGCCCGGCGCGGCCGTCGGCGTCTGCACCACACCGTCCTTGGTGCGGTAGATCGTCTCGGCGCCGCTCTCATAGAGGGCATCGACCCAGGCGGGCAGGGGTTGGCCTTCCTCGCGCAGGCGTTCGGTGACCTTGCGGAAGCCCAGCACATCCCACACCTGGAACGGGCCCAGATCCCAGTTGAAGCCCCAGCAAACCGCCAGATCGATCTCGGCCGCCTGGTCGCAGATCTCGCCCAGCCGCATGGCGCTGTACGAGAAGCTGGCACTCAGCAGCTTCCAGATGGCCTGGCCGGCCTTGCCCTTGCCGAAAGCCAGGGTCTTCAGCCGCGTGTTCAGGTCCTCGATGCTCTTGGCCGCCGCGATCTCCGGCAGCTTGGCCTTGGCCTTCTCGCGGTACTCGAGTTTGTCCAGATCCAGGGTGAAGAACTTCTTGCCCTCGGCCGTCTTTTCCATCTTGTAGAAACCGGCGCCGCTCTTGCGGCCAAGCAGGCCCTTTTCGACCATCTTGCGCACGACATCGGGCACCTTGAAGGTGTCGCGGGCCTCATCGTCGGGAATCAGGGGGTAGATGTTGTCGGCCACGTGCAGGAAGGTGTCCAGGCCGACCAGGTCGGCCAGCTTGAAGGTCGCGGTCTTGGGCCGGCCGATCGCCGGGCCGGTCATGGCGTCGATTTCCTCGATGGTCAGGTCCAGTTCGTCCATCAGGCGAATGGTGGCCATCATGGCGTGCACGCCCACGCGGTTGGCGATGAAGTTGGGCGTGTCCTTGGCCAGGACGATGCCCTTGCCCAGGCGGTCGCGCGCGAATTCACAGACGAAGTCGAGCACCGCCGGATCGGTGTCACCGGTCGGAATGACCTCGAACAGTTTCATGTAGCGCGGGGGGTTGAAGAAGTGCGTGCCCAGGAAGCGGGGTTTCAGGTCGTCCGGCAGGATGCTGCTCATCTCGGCCAGGGACAGGCCCGAGGTGTTGCTGCTGAAGATCGCCTCGGGGCCGATGTGCGGGGCCACGTTCTGCAGGACGATCTGCTTGATCTTCATGTCTTCCTTGACGACCTCGATGACCCAGTCGGCCTCTTTGAGCCGTTCCACATCGTCCTCGAAGTTGCCGACTTCGATCAATGAAAGCATATCGGTGCTGTAGATGGGCGAGGGGCGGGTCTTCCTGAGGGCGGCCACGCTGTCGGTGGCGATGCGGTTGCGCACGCGCGGACTTGCGAGCGTCAGGCCGGCGGCCTCTTCCTTGGCCATCAACTCCCGCGGGACGATATCCAGCACCAGCGAGGGTATGCCGGCGTTGGCGAAATGGGCCGCGATGCCGCTGCCCATGACTCCGGAACCCAGCACGGCGACTTTCCTGATCTGCCTGCGCATTGTCATCCGCCTCTCGTTAACCTGGCGGCCGTGGGCACGGACGCGCCTGTTTGGGGGTGTAAAATGAATGACCATTCAGTATTGTAGATGGGTTGGCGCCATCTGTCAACGTGTTTGCGACAATTATCTTTCAATCCTTGTCAGGCTTGTCAATTGTGATATAATCAAGCCAGATTGATATTGCTTCTTCTGCCAACTGAGCGGACCAGGCAAATATCTCGCTCTGATTCGGAAGTTTCGCCCCAGACTTAAGTGAATAAGGCTTCATTCATTATGGCTCGCAACTCGACCGGCATGAAATACGAGGCGATCCTGGACGCGGCGGTGGTCGAGATCGCGCGTCGCGGCTACTACCAGACCACCGTGGCGATGATCGCCAAACGGGCGGGAGTGGCCGACGGCACCATCTATCTCTATTTCGGCAACAAGGAAGAGATTCTCTTTTCCCTGTTCGACCGGGCCATGGACCGTTTCATCGCCCGCGGCAAGGCCGAGCTCGAGGCGATCGGCGGTGCGGTCGAGAAGCTGGGCCATATTATTGATCTGCACCTGTCGCTGGTGGGCCAGGATCGTGATCTGGCCATCATCACCCAGGTCGAACTGCGCCACAGCATCCACTTCATGGACCAGTTTTCGCGCACGAAAGTGGCCGAGTATCTGGCTGTTCTGGCTGGTGTGGTGGCCCAGGGGCAGCAGGAAGGCGCCTTTCGCGCTGATCTGGATCCGAGCTTTGCCGCCAAGGCCGTTTTTGGCGTCATGGACGAAATGGCCACCGACTGGGTGCTTTCCCGGCGCAATACGCGGCTGGAGAACCGGGCCCCCGAGGTGGCGGCGTTTCTGCTCAATGGTCTGCGCTGAATACTGGCCGCCTGGTGCGGTTTTTCTGTAAGGGAATTTCCCGGCACCGATCGCCGCACTCGCCGACGGTCCGGCCCGATCCTGGGCCCACAATCTTGCCAATCCCTGCTCAATCAGCCCTAATCCGGTGCCCCGGACAACTTTCCGAATATTGGAATTTTTGCCTTTCTGACCGCCTGTCGCCTGGCCGGCGCTTGGGGATTCCTTGGCATACAACTTGTACCGCAGGGCCGTACTGACCGCCGCAAGCCGGCGGAAAAATGCGGCTTTTTTGCGGACGGGACGCGGTTCCCGGCCGTTTTCTGAAACCCAGCGGAAGGGAATACCGTGCGGTCGCAAAGGAACAGAATTCTGACTCGTTGGCTGTGGATCGGCGTCCTGCTGAGCCTGCTTGTGATGGCGGCGCCGGGGCTGGCCCAGACCGGGCCCCTGACTCGTCTGCAGGTCCTGCTGCCCGGCGAAACGGCGGCTCCAGGCACTTTGAACGGCAAGACCGGCACACCGGACGCGCAGACCGTGGGGGTGCCTTTTTCGGTACTGGTCAGGGCCTGTGACGACAACTGGAATACCGTAACGACGGTCACCGACGCGGTGGCCTGGCATTCATCCGATGCCAGTGCCGACCTGCCGGGCACCACCCAGTTGAGCCTGGGCGAGGCCACGGTGAGCGTGACCCTCAACGCGGCGGGAACATTTACCATCAGCGGTCAGGATCTGAGCGATCCGACCCTGGACGAGGCCTTCTCGGCCAACGTGGTGGCGGTCGTGCTGGCCGGGTTCCAGTTTGCCGAAATCACCGAGAAGGACCAGACCGCCGGATTGCCGGTGGTCATCACGATCACCGCCAGTGACCCGTCCGGCAATCCGGTGGGGGGCTTCTCCGGGCCGGTCAGCCTGCAGCAGTTCACCAGCTACGGCCAGGGCCGCATCAGCCCCGAGTCCGTGACCCTGGATGGCGGCAGCTGGACCGGACAGGTCATGCTCTATCGGGCCGACGAGACCAACATCAGCCGCGGCAACGTGAACATCTATGCCTTCCTGCCCGGTGACACGTCCATCAACGGCACCAGCAATCCCTTCGTCGTGCATCCCGGCGTGATCAAGCGGGTCCAGATCATCCTGCCTGGCCAGACCCCGCTGCCGGGCAGCCTGGCCGGACTGACCGGTTCGCCGGCGTCCCAGGGCGTGTCCCAGCCGTTCCTAGTCGACCTCTACACGACCGACGACTACTGGAATCCCGTGGCCAAGAGCGATGTCGTGCGCATCATCTCCACCGACAACGGCGCCAACACGCCGCTGACCGTGTCGCTGGTCGACGGCGTGGGGCAGGCCTCGCCCTTCCTGGCCACGGTGGGGGCGCAGACCCTGACGGTCAGCGACCTCTCCGATCCCACGGTCAAGCCCATGACCTCGGCCGCGATCATGGTCATTCCCACCTACGCCGATCACTTCGAATTCGACGACCTGCCGGCGGCAGTTTCCGCCGGTACGCCCTTTGTGGTGCGGATCCGGGCCACCGATGCCGGTGGCAATACGATCGCCAATTTCAATGGCGACGCGAGTCTGGCGGCCAATACCGGGCCGGGCAGCGTTTCGCCCGCAACCGTGACGTTCACCAATGGCGAATGGCTGGGTGGGCTGACGTTGTACGGGGCCGGCGCGGCGGTGCAGGTGACCTGCGCCGACTACGCGACGCCGCCGCATCAGGGCACCAGCTCGGCGACCCAGGTTCTGCCCGGGCCGTACGTGGCGACCCAGATCGTCCTGCCGGGCGAAGTGCCCCAGGGCGGTACCGAGACCGGCGTGGCCGGGACGCCCGTGGTTCAGGATGCCGGTCAGCAGTTCGTGCTGCAGATCCGGGCGGTGGACCAGTACTTCAATCGCGTGCCGGGCATCAACAATCCCATCGTGATCCACTCGCTGGATCCCAATCTCGAGGTGCCGGCCAACCTGGCGCTGGTCAATGGCGAGGTTCTGGTGCCGGTGACGTCCTACGTGGCGGGCTTCCAGAACCTGACGGTGACCGATTCCGCCAGTCCCGGCATCGCCTCGCCGCAGTCCAGCCGTCTGTCCGTGCAGGCCGGGCCATACAGCAGGCTGCTGATCCTGGCGCCCGGCGAGACCCTGCAGGCCGGCGCAGACGACGGTCGGATCGGCACGGCCACCGACCAATCGATCACCTACCGGTTCACGGTGGTGGTCGTGGCCACGGACCAGTGGTTCAACCAGGTCAACACCGTGACCGACATCGTGCAGTTGTCCAGTACCGATCCGGGCGCCCAACTGGCGGCCGATACGGCGCTGGTCGGCGGCGTGGCCCAGCTGGGCGTGCGCCTGGCGACCGGCGGCTTTCAGCAGATCACCGCCACCAGTGTGAGCACGCCCGGCGCGTTGCCGAGCACGACCCAGGTCAAGGCCATCTCCAGCGGCCTGCACCTGGTGGCTGAAATTGCCGAGACCGTGGTGCAGGCCGGCGTGCCTTTTACCCTGCACGTCAGCATGGTCAACGACGCGGGCAGCATCATCCAGGAGATCAACTCGACCGTACAGGTGGCTGTGCGCCACGCCAACAGCGACGCGGCGGGCCGGGGCACCCTGGCGCCCGCCTCGTTCCAGCTGTTGCAGGGACAGCGCACGCTGACGATGACCTACACCTATGCCGAACCCATCCTGCTGGAGATCTCGGACCAGAACGGCAGCACGCCGGCCTTGACCGAGGCGCTCAACGTGCAGCCCGGGACGCCGAGCGTGATGACGCTGGCCAGCAATCCGGGCTGGGTGCGGGCCAACCGCACGGCCGTTGTCAGCGCGGCGATCACCGATGCCTACGGCAACGCGGTGCCCGATCAGTCCGTGACTTTCGCCACGGCGCCTGGCGACAGCGGTTCGCTGCAGCAGGCGGGCGACAAGGCCGACGACAAGACGGTCGTCAGCCTGACCGACGCGGCGGGCATCGCCCTGGTGGAATACCACAGCCCGCGCCAGGCCCAGGTGGCCCGCGTGCTGGCCAGCAGCGGTAATCTGACGGCTGAATTCGACCTCGAGACCGCCCTGGTCGACCCCGGCGCGCCCGGCGGCACGATCACCAGCTATCCCAACCCGTTTCACCCCGACGAAACCCCGGCCACGATCGCCTACAAACTGGACGACAACGCGTCGGTCCGGGTGCGGGTCTACACCGTGAGCGGTGGTCTGGTCCTGGATCGCCAGTATGCGGCGGGCAGCATTGGCGGCAGCACGGGCCTGAATGAAATCCAATGGGACGGTCGCAACGGCAACGGGGAACCCGTGGCCAGCGGCGGTTACATCGTCTACGTCGAAGCCGAAGGAAACGGCGCGACCCAACATGTCATGCGCCGCAAAATCGGCGTGGTCTGGTAGCAGGAGGCACCATGAGTTTCGGAAACCTGATCAAGGACCACCGGCGGCTCGCGAGTGCGGTGTGTGTGCTGGCTCTGGCTTTGGCCTGGACAGCGCCGCTGATGGCGGCCGTGGGCGACGAAGGACTGCCGGGCGACTGGCTCAGTCGCTACGCCAGCCCCCGTAGTGTGGGTATGGGCGGGGCGACAGTGGCCGTGGGTGATGAGCCCCAGTCAGCCCTGTGGAATCCGGCCGGCTTGTCGTGGCTGCGGCGCAACGTCGTGCAGGTCACCAACACCGTGCTGTTCGACGACACGTCAGTGGGCGGCCTCGGCTTCGTCGTGCCATCGAACCGGATGCCGACCTTCGGGCTGAACATCCTGTACCTGAAGTCCGGCGAATTCGAGCGGACCAACGATTTGAACGAGTCCCTGGGCACGTTCACCGAGGGCGATCTGGTCATGGCCCTGACGGCGGCCCACCAGCTGGCCGACAAGTGGTCGGTGGGCGCCAACGTGAAAATGGTGCGCCAGACGCTGGAAGACTTCAGCGGCGGCGGCGTGGGTTTCGATCTCGGCCTGATGGGCCAGGTCATGCCCGGGGTGAAGCTGGGGGCTTCGGCTCTCAATCTGGGTGGCCCGACGATCACGCTGCGCGCCAAGGACGAGACCTACGCCCAGGAGTATCGCGCCGGTGTCTCGGTGGCGCTGCTCGGCGGCAATGGCCTGGTCTCGGCCGAGGCCGTGAACCGGGACGGCCCGGGCACCCAGGTCCGGCTCGGCGGCCGCTTCAGTGTCGGTGCGCTGGATCTGCGGTTGGGCTATTACATCGAAAACATCGCCGCCGGTTTCAGCTACAACTTCGAAAACGGGTTGAGCCTGGACTACGGCATGAACGATCACGAGCTGGGCATGGTCCACCGCTTCGGCTTGAACTACGCCTTCGGCGGCTTCTACGCCACGAGCCAGGCCAAGCCGGAAGTGTTCTCACCCATGGGCCGGAAGCCCGTGACCAAGTTCCTGCTCACTGCCCGCACCAAGAGCGAGGTGCGCGACTGGCACCTGACGATCACCGATCGCTCGGGCGAGGTCGTGCGCAGCTACGCGGGCCACGGCCAGCCGCCCCTGCACATCATCTGGGACGGCAAGGATGTCGCGGGCCTGCCGCTGCCGGATGGCCACTACACCTATGTCCTTGAAGTTGTCGAGCGGGACGGCCGGCAGACGACCGCGCGCGCCCGCACCGTCGAGATCAATACCGGTGGTCCCCAGGGATCGATTGGAGTCCAGTAAGATGCGACAGATACACAGCAGGCATTTCGTGACGACAGCAGCCTGGCTGGTTGCGGCCACCGCTCTCTGGCTGGCGGCGCCGACGGCGGCCCAGGATTCCCTGACCGACTACGGACTGCGCTACGAAGCGGCGCGGGTCGCCGCCGCAGTCGGTGACCAGACGCTCATCCTGAGTCTGGACAAGGCGTTGGCCGCCGAGAACCAGGGCGCGCTGGCGGCGGGCCGCAAGGCCCGGTTGGCCATGCTCTGGGGCGGCGTGCATTTCACGTCGGGGCAGTACGCCCAGGCGGCCGATGACTTTGACCGGGCCGCGGGCGCCACTGGCGACCGGGACCTGAAAGCGGCGGCGGCGTACCAGCAGTGCGAGGCGCGGGCGGCCGAGCTTGGTGGCAACGACAACGCCAAAGCCACTGAACTGTGGCAGCAGTGGCTGGACCGCTACGGCGACAGCCCGCTGGCCACCGAGGCGCAGCTGCGTCTGGTCTGGCTGCGGCTGCGCGACGGCCAGCTGCGTCAGGCCGGGTTGGATCTGGACAAACTGGGCCAGACCAACGAGTGGCTGCAGGATACGCCTCAGTACCGTTTCGCCCAGGCCACGGTAGCGTTCTCGAACGGGGACTACGCCGGCAGTCTGGCCCTGGTCGAGGGCAACACATCCGGACCGGCCGTGATCTTTCTGACGGCGCTTTGCCATGAGCACCTGGGACAGCATCTGGCGGCGGCCGCGGCGTACCAGCAGGTGGCCGTCATGTATCCCGGTTCGGCGCTGCACGATCGGGCCCTGTTCGCCAAGGCCAATACGTTTCTCAACCTGCGGGTCTACCGCAGCGCGGCCGAAGACTTCGCGCGCGTGATCGAAGAGGCGCGGGACCCGGAGGTGCAGGCGGAGGCCGAGCTGCGCCGGGCGGCGGCCGTCTATCTGGATGGGGATTTCGAGCGGGCGGCGCGGCTGCTGCGCGAGGTCGTCATCGTGCACGAGGGGACGGATGTCGCGGCCCGCGGGCAGTTCCTGCTGGGCGAGGTGCTGGTGGCGCAGAAGGATTATCCGGGCGCCATCATCGAGTACACGCGCGTCATGTCCGGCTATTTCGACAAGTCCATCGCGGCCAGTGCCCAGTACCGGCTAGGCCGCTGCTATGACGCCATGAACCAGTTGTCGGACGCGACGGCCAGCTACATGGCCGTGGTCTCGGGCTATCCGCTGGAACCCGAAGCGCCGGCGGCCGCCTATATGGCCGGCCTGTCGCTGCTGTCGGCCGGCAATCCGCGCGGCGCCGTGCCCTACTTCCAGCTCATCCTGGACCGCTATGCCCGCCACGAGGACAGCGACGGCACGATCGTTTTCGCCAGTGCCGGTCACCAGGAACTGGTGGAGGCTTCGCTGTGCATGCTCGAGGTCGCCTGGTATCAGGTCGGCGATATGGGACAGCTGACCGGGGCGCCTCACGCCCTGCTGCAGAGGTCGCCGCCGAGCCGTTCGTTCTGGCGGGCGTGGACCGTGTTGATCGACGCGGACGCCATGGCCAGCCAGGGCAACTACGCCGCGGCGCGGACGAGTCTGGAACAATTGAGAGAGGACTTCCCGCTGCACCCGGCCGTGACTGCGGCCAACGGGTTGCTGGCCTGGACCTACGCCCAGCAGGGCGAAGAGGACCTGGCCATCGCCACCAGCGAGGACATGCTGGCCCGCTACACCGGTCAGGGGGACCTGCGGCCGTTCAGCCAGGCGCTGCTCAACGTGGCCCATGTGCGGTTCAACCAGGGGCTCTATCAGGAAGCAGTCGAAGCCTACGAGGAGTTCATCAGCCGCTACCAGGACGATGAGCATCGGCCGCTGGCCCTGTACCAGGCCGGTCTGTGCTATCTGCGCCTGGAGCGTGGGGGGGACGCCATCGACCGCTGGGAAGCGATCGTGCGCACCGAACCGGACACCGAGATCGCCGAAAAGGCCTGGGCCCGGGCCGGTGATCTGTATTTTCAGGCCGAGCAGTATGACGACGCCAAGCGTTGTTACGGCGGCCTGCTGCAGAACTTCAGCGACACGCCGGCGGCCACGCTCGGTCTCCTGCGCATCGCCCAGTGCGACTACAACGCCGGCCAGGACGCGGTGGCCATCGCCGGCTTCGAGGAACTCATCGCGCAATACCCGTTGTCCGACGCGGTGGCCGAGGCCGACCGCGGTATCGAGCGCGCGCTGTACCGCATGGGACAGCAGGAGGACGGCATCTCGCAACTGGCCATCCTGCTGGACGATTATCCCCACAGCTCATTCGCGCCCGACGCCCAGTTCCAGATCGCAACCCGCTTCTACGAGCAGGAGGAATTCGTGGCCGCGGCCGACGAGTACCGTCGCGTGGTCAGCCGCTTCCCGGGCTATTCGGCGGCCGACCGGGCCCAGTTCCTGATGGGCGAATCCTATGAGCGGGCCGGAATGGACGCCAAGGCGCGCCAGGCCTACGAGCAGTTCCTGGCCTTCTTTGGCGACAGCGATCTGAAGGCCTCGGCTCAGTTTCGCCTGGGGATGAACAACTTCACCAATCAGAACTACGAGCAGGCGGCGGCGAGTTTTACCGCCGTGCTGGCGAGTGATTCGGAGCCGGACATCGCCAGGGCCTCGCTGTTCAATCTGGGATTGTGCAGCCGGCTGCAGGGTGACCTGGACCAGGCGGCGACCTACTTCATCCAGTACCAGTCCCGCCACCCGCGAGACGAAAGGGCCGCCGATGTGGCGTTCCAACTGGGTGATACCTATGACCAGGCCGGTCGGGTCAGGGACGCCATCGCCGCTTTCCGGGCCGCAGCCCGGGCCAAACCTGATGACGCTTTGCACGCGGAGATCTACTACCGCATGGGCGGCTGTTTCGAAAAGCAGAAGAACACGAAGAAGGCGATCGAGGCCTACACCCTGGCATCGCACGGAGACCTGGGCAGCGATCCGTTCCGGCTGTCGGCCGTGGCGCGCTGCGCGGTATTGCTGGAAGAGACGGAACAATACGAGCGGGCCCTGGCTTCGTACCGGGACCTGATGGACAACGCCGGGGATCCGGAACTGGTGGCTGCCGCCAGGGGCCGGGCCGCCGCGATCGCTGCCGCTTTGCAATAGGTGCCGCCACCCGGCGGTGTAGCTGAAGGAGACGAGATGTTCGTGGAATTTGATTGGATCGGCGCCCTCGGCCAGAGCCCCATCCTGATGGTGCTGGTCTTGTGCAGCGTGGTGACTTTGGGCTTCGCTCTGGAGCGAGTTTTCTACTTTCGCAAGCGTGGCGGCAACGCCGACAGCACCCTGCTGCAGGCCCTGACCGAGATCCGGAACGGACGCGTCCGGGAGGCCATCGTCTACTGCAAGAGCAACGCCCATCCCATGGGTGCGGTAGCGGCGACGACTATCGAGAATTACATGAAGTCGCCGCAGGAAACCGAAGAGGTGATGCAAGTTGCGCTGAGCCAGCAGAAGTTGCTACTGGAGCGCAATACGGGCATGCTGGGCACCATGGCAGCCATCGCGCCGCTGATCGGACTGCTGGGTACGGTCTGGGGCATCATGCGGGCCTTTCACGCCATGAGCGCCGCGGGCGCCGGCGCACCGTCGGTTGTCGCTGCGGGTGTGGCCGAGGCTCTGGTAACCACCGCGGCCGGTCTGGTGATCGCCGTGCCGGCGGTCATGGCCTACAACCATTTCAACCGCCGCCTGAACATCATGCTGACCGTGGCGGAGAACCACACGCGCAGTTTGTGCGTGGCCCTGCGCGAACAGGACAGCCTGGCGGCGGCCGGCGACGTGGCGGCCATGGTGGGCGCCGTCAGCCGGAATCAGGCGCCGCCCGCCCCGCTGCCGTCGGCTCCGATGCAGACCGCCGGCGCGGTGGCTGGGTAGGGGCGCGATATGAAGAATTTTCGCTGGAACCGCAGCGCACCCGCCGATGGTCCGCTGGCTGAAGTCAACATGACGCCGCTGATCGACGTGTCGCTGGTGCTGGTGGTCATCCTGCTGCTGGCCACGCCGCTGGCCTTCGAATCAAGCCTGGGTCTGGGGCGCACCGCGACCGCGGTCGTGGACGCGGGGGAAGAGGCGATCCCGTCCAGCGTCAGCCTGAACATCCTGTCGAACACCGAAGTGGCGGTCAATGATGTCGTCGTCAAGGTGGAGGATCTGCCCATGGCGCTGCCGCCCCTGCTGGCGGCGGCGGCCAATCGCGAGGTGGCCGTGCAGTGCGCCGGCGCCGTCAGTCACGGTACTTTCGTGCAGGTGCTGGACATCACGAAGCTGAGCGGTGCCCAGGGCATCGCGATTGCCGAAACCAGGCCGGGAGCAGGTTGAGCATGAGAGAACCACTCGTACAGTCGGCGCCGCTGCTGACGCGGATCAACGTCACTCCGATCATCGACGTGGCCCTGGTGCTGGTGATCATTCTGCTGATCACGGCACCGATGCTGTCGGTGGCCGACCTGGGTGTCGATCTGCCCCAGACCCGGTCGCGCGATCTGGACCATCAGGGCCACGTGAGCGTGACGGTCGCCGCAGATGGCAAACTGGCGGTCGACGACCGGGTCGTGGCCGATGTGAGCGACCTGACAGAACTGCTGCGCGGCCGTCTGGCCCATACCGGCGCCGAGCCGGTGCCGGTTGTCGTGCGGGCGGACGCCTCGCTGACCCACGCGGCGGTGGGCCGGGTACTGTCTGCCGTTCGCGCCGCGGGGGCTGTCCGGCTTGGCGTGGGGACGCGCCGGATGGAGGTGGCGCTGCCGTGACCGCACTGACTTTGAACGATGAATTCGGACTGATGCGCCTGCGCTTTCGACGCACCCTGGCGCTCAGTCTTGGCCTGCATGTCCTGTTCTTCGGCTGGCTGTTGGTCAGTCGCCAGTTCGTGCCGGTGAATGAGCCGGTCGTGGAGATCACCTGGCTCGACCAGACGCCGTCCGTCGTGAAGCCGGTTCCGCCGGAGATCAGGACCGAGCCCGAGCCGGCCCCGCCGGTGCCGAAAACGACGGTGAAGGAAAAGCTGGCCGCCAGCGCGACGCAGGCCGCCGAGGTCCGCCGCAAGCTGGCCGCGCTGCAGCCGTCGCCGGTGACCGCACAGGCCCTGACCGGTGCCTCGGCGACCGTAGACCTGGTCAGCACCGCCCGGGCGGCCATGGCTCCGGTGACCCGCCCGCAGGCGCCGGCCAACCTGAATCGGGGCCCGACCGGCGACCAGGCCGCCGCGGCGCTGACCCGGGGACCGGTGACGTCTCCTCGTTCCGTTGCTGTCGTGGCCGATCTGCCGCCCGGCAGCGGTGGCGGTGCGGCGGCAGCCACACCGGATGCCGGCTCGACCGCCGTCAGGAATCTCGGTGGCGCCACGCTCAAGGGCCTGGTGGCCGATCGGCGGGTGCTGGTCCACACTATGCCCGCCTATCCGGTCTGGGCCACGGACCAGGCGGTCGAAGCCACGGTCACCCTGTACTTCCTGGTCACGCCCGCCGGTGTGGTGCGCGAGAATGTGCAGGTACAAACCACCGCCGGCTATGAAGACTTTGATTTGAATGCCGTGCGGGCCCTGCGCCATTGGCGTTTTGAACCGCTGACCGGAGCGGAGTCCCGCGAGCAGTGGGGCACCATCACTTTCCGGTACCGTTTGCACGACTGACCCGCGGCCGGCTCGTCCGGTCCGCCAGCAAGAAGGCTGACATGATGATGAATCGAATTGCTATTTCGGCCGGTCAGGCACTCACTCGCTGGGCAACCGGAATGCTGCTGTTGTTGTCGGTTGTCCCGGCTACGGCCACGGACTCCCGCAGCCAGGCCGCGGATCTGACCCTGAAAGGCGATCAGGACGGAACCGTGTTCCGCAGTCTGACCGTCGAGGGGGAGAACCGGGTGCAGATCAAGTTCGAACGGCCTGACCTGAGCCTGGATATCGATCCCCGGCAGGCTCCGGGTCTGGTGCTGCAGGACGGGCTGGATATTCTGGACCGCACCCTGCCCGATATGATCACGCCGTTCCTGCAGACGTCGGTGTACCGCACCACGGCCTTTGCGCCGCGCCCCTGGCTGGCGCCTTTCACCCGCGGACCGGTGGCGCGTTTCACGCCGATCATGGACGGCGTCGCGGCCTGGAAACTGCAGGTTGTCGACTCCCGCGGCGAGAGTGCCATGGTCTTTGCCGGCAAAGGCAATCCACCGCACGAGATTCCGTGGGACGGCCTGCGCCTTGACGGCACGCCGGCACCCCCCGGCTACACCTACTCCTACGTGCTGACGGCCCATGACGCCGCCGGCAACCAACGCCGCTTCGTGGGTGACGGTTTCGGGTTGCCGGCCTACCGGCGCGACGTGCCATCCGGCCCCGAGTTCCTGTTTTCCGGACGCCAGTGGCTGCAGTCGCGGGATCGTCGGTCAGGCACCTCGGTGCTGCTGCTGGAGGCGGCCAGTTGGTTCAACCTGCGCTGCGAACCGGACCGACCGGTGCGGGTTGTCGTCACTCACCGGACAGCCGCTGCGGCTACCAGCCTGGCCGCTACCGTGTCAGCTGCCCTGGCGCCCCTTGTGGGAGGGCGCGCGGACCGGGTCGAGATTGAAACCCGGGTCGAAGACGGGGCGCCGGATGCCGGCACGATTCGCCTGACGGCTCAGCCCGGGAAGGGGCCTGTGGGCGGCAACTACTGATTCCCGGGGGGGATCTTCTGGTGTGCGCCGGCGATTGAATCTACGTCGGCGCCTTTGTTTCAGCTCTGCGCTTCCCAATTGGCCCGCCGGTGGTTTATTTTCTGAACAGACCCCGCTGCGATATCAGAACGGTCTGGATCCGTCCCCAGGCCGAACCGGAGGCGTGCGTGTTGCCGAAGAATGAGTCTTCTCCCCTGCTCAGCGAGTTTACGGAACCATCCCTGGCCGCCTGGCGCGAGGAAGTTGAGCGCCTGTTGAAGGGAGCGCCCTACGCCAGGAAGATGTTCACCCGCACCTGGGAGAACATCAGCGTCGGGCCCCTGTATACGGCTGCCGATACGGCGGACCTGCCCTGGTTGGATTCACTCCCGGGCCAGGCGCCCTTCGTGCGCGGCAACCGTGCGGCAGGCTGCTACACCGCGCCCTGGCTGGTGGCCCAGGAACATCGCTGCCCCACCGGCGAGGAATTCAACCGGAACCTCCGGCAGGGACTGGGCGCCGGGCAGACGGCGGTCAATCTCGTGCTGGATCTGGCGGGCCGGATTGGTCTGGACCCGGACCAGGCCCCAGCCGCGCTGGTCGGCCGCGAAGGCACGTCAATCAGTTCACTTGATGAGCTGATGACAGCCCTGGCCGGCGTAGACCTGCGCCGGTACCCGCTGCTGATTCAATCGGGCGCGATGGCCTTGCCGGTGGCCGCGATGGTGGCGGCCATCGCCAAGCGCCAGGGAATCGATCCGGCGGAACTGAGCGGCTGCCTGGGCTGTGATCCCTATGCCGGCCTGGCCGAGCGGGGGCAGATCACCGGCACCGTGGCGGTGCTGCATGGAGAACTGGCGGTGCTGACCCGATGGGTCGCGGCCAACGCACCGGGCATGCGCACCCTGCCCGTGTTCGAGTCACCCTGGCACAACGGCGGCGGTGACCTCGCCCTGAGTCTGGGCCTGACCCTGGCCTCGGCCGTGGCGACGCTGCGGGCGATGGCTGACCAGGGTCTGGCGCCGGCGGCCGTGGCGCCTCGCTTCCAGTTCAATCTCGAACTGGGAACCGATTTCTTCCTGGAAATGGCCAAACTGCGGGCCCTGCGATTGCTGTGGTCGCAGATCCTGACGGCCGCAGGTGTTTCGCCTGACAAGACGCGGACTTTTATTCACGCCCGCACGGCACGGCGGGACCTGACCCTGCTTGACCCGCACGTGAACATGCTGCGGGCGACCACCAGTGGCATGAGTGCGGTGCTCGGCGGAGTCGACAGTCTGCACGTCAGTCCTTTTGACGAGGTGGAGCGAATCCCGGATGAATTCAGTCGCCGGATCGCGCGCAACGTGCAGCTGATTCTGGCACAGGAGTGCCACCTGGATCAGGTGACTGATCCGGCGGGCGGCTCCTGGTACGTCGAGAGCCTGACGCGCGACCTGGCCGCGGCGGCCTGGGATCACTTCCGGTCCGTCGAACAGCGGGGCGGCATGGCCGCGGCGCTCGGTTCGGGCTGGGTGCAGGAGCAGGTGGCGGCGGCCGCGGGCGAACGGGCAGTTGCCTATGCCACGCGGCGGGCGGTCAAGGTGGGTGCGAATCAATACCCGGATCCGGCCCGGCTGCCCCACGGTACTGAACTTTCCGACTGCGATCAGCTCCGGCAGGAGCGTGCGGCGGCGGTCGCACAGCAGCGCAAGTCGGCCACCCAGGAGGCGCACATGCTGGTGCTCAGCCGCCTGGAGAAAATGATGGACTGTCCGCCGGATCAACTCTTCGAGGCCATGGTCGCCGCAGCGGAGGCAGGCGCGACGCTTGGCGAATTCACGTCCGTGACCCGGGCGAGCGGTGAGCCGGGCGTCGAAGTGGCGACGATTCCCGTGCGGCGGGACAGCGCACCGTTCGAGGAGCTTGTGGCTAGGGTCGCCGGACGGCGTGAGCAGGACCCGGCCGCAGCGCGGGTTTTCACCGCCTGTCTGGGCGACTTTGCCCGCTATATGCCCCGGCTGGACTTCGCCCGCGGGTTTTTTCAGGTTGGCGGCTTTGACGTGACCGGCGAAACTTTCGCCACCGAGGCGGCCGACGTAGCTGATGCGGCCCGCAACGACGGTGCCCACACTGTCGTCCTGGTCGGCCTGGACGATACCTATGCCGAGCTGGCCGGACCGGTCACTGAGCTGCTGGCTCAGGGACCACAGCCGCCGACGGTTCTGGTGGCCGGGGCGCCCGGCGGCCGGGAAGCCGACCTGCGTGCGGCCGGCGTGCACGATTTCATCCAGATGCGCAGCAACGTTCTGGAAGTGCTGGGGGCCCTGCCGGCCCTGAAGGAGGACCGGTCATGAGCCGCATCCCCGATTTCAGTCAAATGAGTTGGGACGAACTATCGGCAGCCCCGGTGCCCGCTTCCTGTGAGGCCTGGCAGGCTGCGGTGCGCGAGACCACCGGACACAGCCCGGACAAGCTGGGCTGGCGGACCAACGAGCAGATCGACGTGCAACCGCTCTACCGTGCCGAGGACACCGCTTCGTGCGAGCATCTGGGCTTCCTGGCCGGCCTGCCGCCGTTCCTGCGCGGACCCTACGCGTCGATGTACGTCACCCGGCCCTGGACCGTGCGCCAGTACGCCGGGTTTTCCACCGCCGAGGAAAGCAACGCCTTCTACCGCCGCAATCTGGCCGCTGGCCAGAAAGGCCTGTCGGTGGCCTTCGACCTGGCGACCCACCGCGGCTACGACAGCGACCATCCGCGCGTGGTGGGCGATGTGGGCAAGGCCGGCGTGGCCATCGATTCGGTCGAGGACATGAAGGTGCTTTTCGACCGCATCCCCCTGGACCGGATGTCCGTGTCCATGACCATGAACGGCGCGGTGCTGCCGGTCATGGCGTTCTTCATCGTGGCGGCCCGGGAACAGGGTGTCAGTGCGGGCAAGTTGACCGGCACGATCCAGAACGACATCCTCAAGGAGTACATGGTTCGCAACACGTACATCTATCCGCCGGATTTCTCCATGCGGATCATTGCCGACATCTTTGCCTATACGGCTGAGAACATGCCGCGCTTCAACAGCATTTCCATCAGTGGCTACCACATGCAGGAGGCCGGTGCCACGGCGGACCTCGAGCTGGCCTACACCCTGGCCGACGGCGTGGAGTACGTGCGCACGGGCCTGAAGGCGGGCTTGGATATTGACGCGTTTGCGCCGCGGCTGAGTTTCTTCTGGGCCGAGGGCACCAACTACTTCATGGAGATGGCCAAGCTCAGGGCCGGCCGTCTGCTGTGGGCCAAGCTGATCAAACAGTTCAAGCCGCAGAATCCCAAGTCCCTGGCCTTGCGTACCCACAGCCAGACCTCGGGCTGGTCGCTGGCCGAACAGGACCCCTTCAACAACGTGGCGCGCACCTGTATCGAGGGCATGGCCGCAGCCCTGGGCGGGACCCAGTCGCTGCACACCAACGCCCTGGACGAAGCCATCGCCCTGCCGACCGAGTTTTCGGCGCGCATCGCCCGCAACACCCAGCTCTACCTGCAGGACGAGACGGGTATTTGCCGCACGGTCGACCCCTGGGGCGGTTCCTGGTATCTTGAAAGCCTGACCCATGAGATCATGCACAAGGCGTGGGCCCACATCCAGGAAGTGGAGGACCACGGCGGCATGGCCGCGGCCATCAACACGGGTTTGCCCAAGATGCGTATCGAAGAGGCCAGCGCCCGGCGTCAGGCCCGCATCGATTCGGGGCGGGAAGTGATCGTCGGGGTGAACCGCTATCGCCTGGCGCACGAGGATCCCCTGGAGATCCTCGAGGTGGACAATACCGAGGTGCGCCGGCAGCAGGTCGACCGCCTGGCGGAGCTCAAGGCTGCGCGCGAGGATATTGCGGTCCGGTTGGCGCTCGACGCGATCACGCGCTGCGCCGAGACCGGCCAGGGCAACCTGCTTGAATTGTGCGTGACGGCGGCCGAGTGCCGGGCCACCCTGGGCGAAATCTCGTTGGCCATGGAAAAAGCAGCCGGGCGGCATCAGGCGGAAATCCGCACGATCAGCGGCGTGTACTCGAGCGAGTTCAGGCAGGAGGAAGGCGACATCGACACGGTGCAGCAGATCCGGGAAATGGTCGAGGTCTTTGCCGGCCACGAAGGCCGGCGCCCGCGCATTCTCGTGGCCAAGATGGGCCAGGATGGTCACGATCGTGGCGCCAAGGTGGTGGCCACGGCCTTTGCCGATCTGGGTTTTGATGTGGACGTTGGTCCGTTGTTCCAGACGCCCGACGAGACGGCCCGCCAGGCGGTGGAGAACGATGTGCACATCGTGGGCATGAGCAGTCTGGCCGCGGGGCACAAGACCCTGCTGCCGCAGCTGGTGGCCGAGCTGAAGAAGCTGGGCCGCGAGGACATCATGGTCATCTGCGGCGGCGTGATTCCCGCCCAGGATTACGAGTACCTGCGCCAGAAAGGGGCGGTGGCGGTCTTCGGGCCAGGCACGGTGATCCCGACCGCGGCGCGCAAGCTGCTCGAGGAATTGAACCGGCGATTGGGGTACTGCTAGTTTGAGCGATGACCGGAAAAGCAGGAAAAAGTCGGCCTTGAACGTGCGGCCGGGTGTGGTTGCCGGTGACGACGGTTCGCCCGACGCGGCGACCGCCGGGCCCCGGCGGCGGCCCATGACCGCCGACCAGTATGTGCAGGGTGTGCTGTCGGGCGACCGCACTTTGCTGGCCCGCGCGGTGACCCTCATCGAATCCAACGCGGCTGCCCATCAGGAACTGGCGCAGGAGGTTCTGACCGCGCTGCTGCCCCGGCGCCAGGCGTCCATCCGCGTGGGCATCACCGGGGTGCCGGGCGCCGGCAAGAGCACCTTCATCGAAGCTTTGGGTGGGCAGTTGACGGCAGCGGGGCACAAGGTGGCGGTGTTGGCGGTGGATCCCAGCTCAAGCGTGACTGGTGGCTCGATTCTGGGCGACAAGACCCGCATGGAGAAGCTGGCTGCCGATCCCGGCGCCTTTATCCGCCCCTCGCCGACCGGCGGCACACTGGGCGGGGTGGCTCGCAAGACCCGCGAGTCGATCGTGCTGTTCGAAGCTGCGGGCTATGACGTGATCCTGGTTGAGACGGTGGGTGTGGGGCAGAGTGAAATCCAGGTGCGATCAATGGTCGATTTTTTTCTGCTGATGCTGCTGGCCGGGGCGGGCGATGAACTGCAGGGCATAAAGAAGGGCGTGGTGGAGATTGCCGACGCGATCGTGATCAACAAGGCTGACGGTGCGGGGCGGTTGGCGGCCTTGGCGGCGCGTTCGGAATTTGAGCGTGTGTTGCACTACCTGCGTCCCAACACACCGGGGTGGACCACTGTGGCCCACGCTTGCAGCGCTCTGGAGGGAGAGGGTGTCGCAGATATCTGGCAGGTTGTCCAGGACTTTGCTGCCGCGACGCGGCAGTCTGGTGCGTTTGCTGACCGCCGTGCGGAGCAGGAAGAGTGCTGGCTGGAAGAGCTGGTCTACGAAGGTCTGAGGACGCAGTTTGCGCATCACACAGGTGTTGCCGGGATGCGTGGTCAACTGGCAAAGCAGGTGGCTCGCGGCGAGATTCTGGCAACTGCCGCCGCCAGGCGGCTGCTCGATATTTTTAGCCGTCCGCCGGTGAGTCCGAAATGAATGGCCTCAGATTGCCGCCGGAATGGGTGACATTTGCCTACGACCCGTTTTTTTGTTTTTAATTATTTCCACTTCCGTTGTTCTGGTTTCTGATAGTATTGATCCCCACTCGATTGCCAAAGGTGTGGTTGTCCATGAAAAAGAGTATTTACCTGAGCATCCTACTCACCGGCCTGCTGGTATTGGTTTCCGCTTGCCAGGAGGAACCTGCCGGCTCCGTCAATCTCTCGGTTCCGGCTACCCGGCCCGAAAATATCGTGCTGGGCGAGACCGGCTATGACGATCCTGTTCTTCACCGGGAATTTGAGGAGGCCTGGACCAGAAATCCGAACGTTCAGTACTGGATGGCCGAGGGGACCATCAATCGACACACCGGCGGCGAGTTGGTTTTTGCGGTGCCGACCTGGCCGGCCGAATACGAAGTGCGTCTCAAACTCGATCCGGAAGACGTTGATTCGCTATCCTACCATGGTCCGGACGATATCTATTTCCGCATTGCGATCCCGGCCAGAAATGATAGCGGGAGTGGCTACGCCTCCTACGAGTTCTTCCCGGACGGCATCAAGTTCATCAGAGGCATTGAGGTGACGCTTTGTATTCCGCCGTGGATCGTAAGTCTGCCTGATAGCGACTCTTATGATTTGGTTTCAATCGACGAAGACTGGCACGAGTTGGAGCGTCATTTCGTAGTCACCGGTCGGCAGGGCGGAACGCCGGGAGCCTTGTTGACCGGCGCCGAGCCCGATAGCGGTTGGACACGTACCCAGCTGGCCACGGAGATTTCCTATCGGCTCAAACATTTTTCCCGGTGGGGGGTTACCAGCGGGACCGATGATCAGCCTTCGTCGGCTCCCGGTACCCTGCAGGCAATTCAAACCCTGGCAGGCTGCTGGACCATGGTGCTGCCCGTCAGCGGCCCACTGCCGGTGACGCCAATACTCCGCTGAGTGTCACCCCTCATCGCCGATAAGTCGGAAGAAGGCCCAACACGACGGATGCTCCCACTGGCCCCGGGCCGCTCGCAAGTCCTGCTGAGCGGCCCGCAGGGCTTCAGCCTTGGATACTCCGCTGAACCAGTGCTCGTAAAAACGCTCTGCAATAAAGGCCGACGCTTCATCCTCCACCCAATTGGTTGAGGCGATGACGGTACGAGCGCCAGCCGTCAGGAAGGCATCCGCAAAACCTGATACTCCGCTGCCTGTGGTCGACAAGCGGCGGGCTGCGTTGCAACACGAAAGGTAAACCAGTTCGGCCTGGAGATTCAGACGGCTGACTGCCTGAATCGTAATCGGCACCGCAGTCTTCCCTGCCTACAATCGCAGGGTCGATCTTTGCGGCAGCCCCTGAAAGACCTGGGCGTGTGAGGCGAGATGAATTACCCCTGATTCGGCCAATCCATCAGCTGTGATTGCGTCCCAATTGGCACCTCTACC
>JAJRWA010000052.1 GCA_024277025.1 Candidatus Krumholzibacteriota bacterium
GCCAGGGACTCCAGGAAGATCCGGTCGTCATTGTCCAGCGGGCAGCCGTCAATGCGGTTGTTGACCGAGATCACGCCCACCACGTCATGGTCGCGCCGCAGCGGCACACACAGCAGGGAAGGCGTCGAATAACGGGGTTCGCTCACCTCGTGACCGAAACTGTCCTCACTGGTCACGTCATCAATCAGCAGCGTCTGGCCCGTGGCCCAGACCTTGCCCGAGAAACCGGCGCCCTTGCGGATGCGCGCGCTCTGGACCACCGCCTCGGGCAGACCGATGGCCGCCCGGATGTTCAGGTATTCTCCGGCCGGATCAGGCACCAGCAGCGTCGCCATCTGGATGCCCAGGCTTTCGCTCACCCACAGCATCAACCGCTGCATGAACTCGCCGGCCTCGAAGGGCAGGCTGGTCAGGGAGTGGGGCTCGGTGGGCTGCATGACAGCCGGCCGCCGGGGCAGCAGGACCGTGAATCGCGTGCCGCCGGTCTCCACGTTTTCGGCCCAGATCCGGCCCTCGTGGTGGGTGACGATGTCATGGCACAGAGCCAGGCCGACACCCTGGCCGTTGTGTTGGCGCGTGGTCGAGCCGTCGACCTGGAAGAAGCGGTCGAAAATCTCACCCATTTTGTCCTCGGGGATACCGATGCCGGAATCCTCGACAGTCAGGCGGACCGCCGTGCCGGTCTCCTGCAGCTTGATGTGCACGTGGCCGCCATTGGGCGTGAACTTGAAGGCGTTGCCCACCAGGTGGGTCAACAGCTGCTGAATGAGCATGTTGTCCACCGGCATGATGATTTCCGGGCTGTCGCACTCGACCCGCAGGTCGATGTCGCGTTCCAGGGCTCGCGTCTTCCAGGAATCATCCAGGCGCCCGACCAGGGCCGCCATGTTGGTGTCCTCCTGGACCAGGTTCGCGCGGCCGTTCTCCATCTCGCCGAGTTCCAGCAGGTCGTTGATGATATTGGTCAGTTTCAGGCTCTCGGCGTGGATGACCTTGAGAAACTCGTCCTGCGAATCACCCGACAGGCTGGCCATGTTGTTCTGCAGCAGTTCGGTGTAGGCCGAGATCGAGGTCAGGGGCGTGCGCAGCTCGTGGCTGACGTTGGCGATGAAGTTCTTCTTGAGGTCGGCCAGACTGTTCAGTTTCTCGGAGGCCAGGCTCAATTCGGCGTTGTTCTGGGCCAGCTTCTGGTAGACGCCCGCCGACTCGATGGCCGTCGTGGCCTGCTGCACCAGGAACTCCAGTTGCCGCACTTCGACGATGCCGGGGATCAGACCGCTGAGCGGGTCGTCGAGGCTGAGATAGCCGACCGTCTCCCCGCTGGCCGAGACCAGGGGCGCGATCAGCAGCAGGTCCGGCGCCCAGCTGCGGGAGGCGGACGGCGGCACGCTGTCATCGCAGGTCTCGCAAAGTTCGCTGTCGTCGGCCCGCACCAGATAGCAATTGCTGAAGCGGTGTTTGACATCGCTGAGGCGGTCGAACTCCACCGCCGGGATCTGCACCGCCCCCAGTTCAGTCATGCCGTTGCGGCTCACGCCGGCGAAGGCTCGCGCCTCGTAGGCCTTGGTCACATCGGACCAGACGTAGAGCACGACTTTGCGGAACCCGATTATTTCCTCGACCGCACTGACGATTCGTTCGGTCAGTTCGGTCGGATTGCGCGTGGCATTCATGCGGGCTGAAACGGCCAGAATCTTTTCGAGGGTGCGGCTGCGCAGGCGCAGCACATCGGTCTTGGCCTTCTGCAGACTGAGGACCTCGACCGCCTCGTCGCGGGACGACAGGGCAACGGCCATATTGCGTGCCAGAGCCTCGTTCTCGGCCGCCAGCTCATCATTGCGCCGCAGCAGGCGGTGCCGGCTGGCCCGGATCCGCCACCAGGTCATCGTGCCCCACACGCCCACCCCCGTCATCAGGACCAACAACACCACGACGACACCCGGCACCGTCACCGCCGCCACGGCTGGTGGTATCGGTCCGACAGGTAGCATGGTCGTGAACGCCGAGGGGCTCATGGGGTCACTTCACCTCTACCGCGATCCCGAGCGGGTGGCCAGCATCTGGGCCACGCGGTCGACGAGTTTGGCGATGACAAAGGGTTTGCGCATGAAAAGGTTGGCGCCGGCTTCCTTCATCCGGCCACGGGTCTCGTCGTCGGCCCGGGCCGACAGGGCCACTATAATCGTACCGTTGTACTTGCTGTTGCGCCGGATCAGGCGCGTGGTGTCCACACCGTCCAGCTTCGGCATCATGATGTCCATGATCACCACATCGGGATCGAACGAAGCCATCTTGTTCATGCAGTCGATGCCGTCGGCGGCATGCATCACCCGATGGCCTTCCTGCTCGAACGTCTGGGCCAGCAGGGTGGCAATGGGCTTCTCGTCGTCCACGATGAGAATGCGATTGCGTGCGGACATGCTCTCTCCTGTCTCAGGTTCCGGTCGGATTGGTGCCCGGCGAAGCCTCGCCCAGGATCCGCTGCTCAACCAGCACCGCCTGGAACTCCTGCACCACCCGGGGATCAAACTGGGTCCCGCTGTGGGACACGATCTCGGCCATGGCCGCGACCGGCTCCAGACCGGCGCGGAAGGTGCGCGGCCGCGTCAGCGAGAACCAGGCGTCGATGACGGCCAGCAGCCGTGAGCCCAGGGGAATCGCTTCGCCGGCCAGGCCTTCGGGATGGCCGGTGCCGTCAAACTTTTCATGGTGATAGCGGATGATGTCGGTCGTCGCCACGTCCGGCAGCAAAGGCGCCATCAGGTCCACACCCTGCTCGACGTGCCGGTCCACTTCGTCGCGTTGGTCAACATTGAGCTTGGTATCGCCCAGAACGATTTCTTCCTCGACCCGGCCCATGCCGGCGTCGTGCAGGGCGGCCGCGTACTGCAGGCGCCGCGTACCCGACTCGCCGACTCCCAGGCGCCGCGCCAGGCGCGCCAGCAGATCAAGGGCCTCGGAGGTGGATGTCGGCACGCCCGTACGCCGGATCCGCAGCAGCAGGCGCACCGCCTCGGCCGTCCGGCCGACACTGGTGTTCATGCTGTTCAGGGCGGCCTTCGCCACGGCGGCCAGGATGGTCAACTGGGCCAGGTCCGCCTCGCCGTAGGGCCCGTTTTCGCACCGCCGCCCGGTGATCACCACGCCCATGGTGGCTTCCCCCGCGCCAAGCGGTGCGCACATGAAAGGCCCGATATCCCGCTCCGATGTGCACCAGCCCAGTTCGCTGGCCCCGGGTCCGGGGCCCGCCACGGCATGACCCGCCTGCAGGAAGCGCGTCCAGTGCTCGTTCTCGATAACCGGCCGCACTGTGCAACCCTTCGCATCCCAGCCCATGTCCCCGGCCGGCACCAGGATCCCGTCGCCGTTCCTGAGCAACAGGGCCACAGCGCGTGAACCGGTCAGTTCGGCCATCAGGCGCAGCAGTTCCCCGACCAAGTCATGGGCTTCGGCCGAATTCGCGGTCGGCCCCAGCCGCGGCGGCAGGTCCGGCACAGTGCCGGTCTCCTTGGGCACCAGAAAGCGGAACTCCGAACCCCCGGTTGCCCGCCGCTTGGCCTCGATGTGGCCACCGTGCAGATTGACGATGTGCCGGGCAATGGTCAGACCCAGCCCTGATCCTTCTTCCTTGGCCGTCGAACCGTCGGCGCGGTAGAACTCGCGGAAGACCTTGCGGATGTCATCTTCCGGGATACCCGGCCCGTCGTCAGCCACGTTTACCGAGATGACGGACTCCAATTCGTCGACCGTGATGGTGATCGCGCCCCCCGGCGGTGTGAACTTCACCGCGTTGCCAACCAGGTTGACCAGCACCTGTCGAATCAGATCGGCGTCGACCTCGGCCCGCGGCAACCCCGCCTCGGCCAGGATTGAAACCTGCAGATCCTTCTTGTCGATCACCGGTTGCATGCCACGCACGGTTTCGTCCACCAGCGGCAACAGATCCGTCGGTTGGCGGGTCACCAGCAGCGCCCCGTATTCCATTCGCGTGAACTCGACAATGCGGTTGACCATGCGCAACAGACGGTCCGCCTCGGTCTTGATCACATCCAGGAATTCCTGGGCGTGGGGAAACTGGTCGTCCGTAAGCTGGGTGCGCAGCACATCGGTGTAGGCCGTGATGCTGGTCAGGGGTGTCTTGAACTCGTGGCTGGCCATGGCCACGAACCGGCCCTGCAGGCGGTTCAGGCGCAGCAGGGATTTTTTCTCGTCCCGCGCCTGGGCCAGATCCGCACTCACGATCGCGTTGGCCGCCCAGAGCCCGATCACGATCTCCACCGTTTGGGCCACGGAGGTGAGCAGGTCCACCGCAGCCTGGGTCTGGTCGGGGTCCAGATTCGGCTTGGTCTCCGCCACCAGGATGATTGTCGCCTGGCCCAGGGCGCACACGGGCAGCAGGACCCAGGTGCCCCCGTTGCCACCGGCCAGAATATTCCAGGGTGCGCCGCCGGGTACCTGCCCCTGGCCGGTAACGATGCCGTCAGTTGCCCCACCGACCGCCTTGGCCAGAGCGGACCAACCGGCGGGCAGTGCCACCCAGCGCGGTCTCTCGTCCCGGCTGACCGTCAGGCAATTGTCACGCCGGGCCCAGTCGCGGTCCAACTGGACGGCCCGCTCGGGGTTGACAGCCACCGCCAGATGCTGCACGTGGTCCAGGACCGGCAGGCACTCGACCAGGGCACAGGCAAGCTGTTCGAGATCCGGCGTGGACGCCCCGGCCGCCAGACGGTCGACGACCGCCGCAAGGGGGGTGCCCAGCCGGAACTGCTTCTGGTCCGCTGTATCGTTGCAGAGCATGGAGCCCCTTATCCGCTCAGGAGGATTTGTTGTCGCGCCAGGTCGCACCGCTTGCGTCCACACCGGCGATGATCATCTCGGGTTCGCCGTCCCTGGCCCGACGTTCGCTGACGACCACGCTCTGGGGCGTGGTCTTGCCGAAGCGCTTGAGCTCGGCCAGCGTGTCGCTCAGCTCGGCCGGATGGGCAAAGCGGCCCTTGGCGTCCTTGATCAGAGCCAGGGTCAGGGTGATCAGCGGGAATCGTTCCACGTTGCCGTTGCGGCTCTCAACCTCGAGGTAGCCCCGCTTGAAGTCCGCCGGATCGTGCAGATCCAGTTTGCCGGCGTCGAACTCTTCGACAATGCGCCGCGCCAGAGCCTCACCGGTCTGCGAATCGCTGGCCACGACGAAGTCGTCGCCGCCCACATGGCCGACGAATTCCCAGCCCGAACCGTACTTCTGCGTACAGCCGACCAGAACCCCCGCCAGGAAGGAGATCGCCCGATCGCCCATGCTGTAGCCATAGTGATCGTTGAAGCTCTTGAAGCGGTCGATATCGATGTACATGAAGGAATACTCGCGGCCGCTGGCGATCCGGGCCTGGATCTCACGCTCGATGGCGCGGTTGCCCGGC
>JAJRWA010000053.1 GCA_024277025.1 Candidatus Krumholzibacteriota bacterium
AGCTACCGGATATGGGATGCCTCATTCGACTTCTCGGGCAACGGGACTGATCTCACCTACGCCGACCAGACCACGCTCAGAAACAGCAATTCCGGCAGTCTCAGCACCCGCTATAGCCAGAATTGGGACAGCGAACAGCGACTCAAGTCCTGGTCGGCAAGTCTGGCCGGCGCCTACGATCGCAACCACGCGGGCTCCGACTTCAACGAGACCCGCACCAGACGGCTGAACGGCAACTGCAACCTGGGTGCCAGTTGGCGGGAGTATCTGGGCCAGGGCCGGTTCAGCGTGACCGGCTTCGGCAACGCCCGGCGCGGCTACACCGAGTTTGAATCCGCTGAACGGATTGGTAACGTGTTCACCGAAACCAACGAATACCGCCGCAGCAACGATCGGCGGCTCGGCGTCGGCGTGGCCTGGGGCCGCGCACGCAACGTGGTGCCGCTGCTGCGGGCCGAGCGCCTGAGTGAAAGGCTGACGGCCCTGGGGCGGCCGCCGCTGTCCCGGCAGCAGGTGCAGACGATAGCGCGGATCCTGGCTACCGAAACGGGATACCGTCAGGTCTTCGACCGTTCGGACCGCCACTTCTGGCGTGACGTGCTCGAGCCCATGCTCGACGACGCCCGGCCGCTGGACGCCTATGAGATCTTCTACCTGGCCGATGTGCTGGACGAGGTGCTCGGTGACCGCTTCGAAGGCTTTGTTGCCCAGATCAGCTATGCCTACAGCGAGGGCACACTCGACCCGGGCTCGGACGCCGTCCACCTCCGCACCCGGGCGCCGCGGGTGTCGCTCTCGTGGTACCACAACTTCACACTGACGCAGCAGGTGCACGTGTTCGGCAGTCTGACCTATGATTGGAACTACAGGAATGAGGAGACCAAGGAGGGCGCCAACAGCTCAGCCGGCGTAGCCCACATCTGGAATCTGGCTGACCGCTATCGTCTGGACACGGCCCTGACCTACGCGGGCCATAACCAGGTCAGTGAAGACGCCAGTCGGAACACCGTCAACCTGTCGTCCCGGTTTCACATCTACCTTGAGGACCAGGTCAGCCTGGTCACCCGCGTCAGGGCGAAGTACGCTTGGCATGATTACGGCGCAGACCAACGTTACGGCTGGACGTGGGACTACCGGCTGGGCCTCGCCTACCATCTGGATCGGGCCATCTTCTAGCCCGGCCCGGACACCTTACACGGTGCCGGTGGCCGCGCTCAGCCGCCGGCACGCCTCGCTCAACGTGGCGCGCGTGCAGGCAAAGTTCAGGCGCAGATAGCCCGGGCCCGCGAAGTCGCGCCCGTCCGAGAGGCCGAGGCCGTGGGCCTCAAAATGGGCTGCCGGGTCGTCGAGCCCGAGCGCGCTGACATCCAGCCAGGCCAGGTACGTGGCTTCGACCCGGGCCATGGTCACACCCGGCAGCGTCGCCACATGCTCTGCCAGGAAATCCCGATTGGCCCGCAGGTATTCCAGTTGCGCCGCCAGCCACGGGCCGCCGTGACGCCAGGCCGCTTCGGCCGCCACCAGTCCCATGACATTGACGTGCGGCACGATGCCCGCCATGGCGTGAGTGAAGCGCCGGCGCAGGGACTCGTCCGGCACCACGGCCACCGAGCAGCCCAGGCCCGCGATGTTGAAGGTCTTGCTGGGCGCCAGCAGGGTGATCGTGCGGGCGGCAATCTCGGGTCCCAGTGTCGCCAGGGGCACGTGACGGCGAGCCGGATCCAGCACCAATTGGTTGTGGATCTCGTCGCTGCAGATGACCACGCGCCGGGCCAGGCAGACCTCGGCCAACTCCTCGAGTTCATTGGTGGACCAGGCTCGTCCCACCGGATTGTGGGGATGACAGAGCAGGAACAGCCGCGCCGAATCGGACAAACCGGCGTTGAACCGCTGACGATCAATGGTCCAGCCATCGGTGTTGTTTCCCTGCAGGGGAATCGTCTCCAGCTTGCGGTCCATCAGGGCCGGCACCTTCAGGAACGGCGGGTAGACGGGCGTCATCACGGCTACGCCGTCGCCTGGCTTGCCGACTGCGCGACAGGTCACGCTCAGGCCGCTGACCAGGCCCGGCAACCAGACCAGCCAGTCCGGTTCCACCTCCCAGCCGAATTCCTGCGCCAGGGTCGCCAGCACCGTCTCGGTCAAACCGGCCGGTTCGACGCCGTAGCCGAACACGCCGTGGGCCGCCCGCTCGCGCAAAGCTGCGATCACTGCCGGCGGCGAGCGAAAATCCGAGTCGGCCACCCACATGGGCAGAATATCCCGCCCCGCGTATTTGTCCCATTTCATGCTGCCGGAATCCCGGCGGTCGACCTGCTCGTCGAAATCAAACGTCATTGCTGCTCCCGTCGGCACCCAGGAACTCGCGCACCCGGTCAATCGCCTCGGCCGGCGTCACGGCCAGCGCCCAGCGCGCGTCGGCCGCGCCGGCCTGCAGAAATGCCTCGCCGGGATCAAAATCCAGCAGCACGACCGGCCGCCCGAAGCGCAGGGCCAGGGCGATCTCGCTGAGGGTGCCGCCGGTGCCCCGGCAGGCCACGACCACATCGCTGCTCAGCACGTTGATGATGTTGCGCCCGGCCCCCATGCCGGTCGGGATGACGATATCCAGCCCCTCGGCGGCCTGGGCCCGGTCCTCATCGTACAACACGCCCACGGTCAATCCACCAGCCTCATGCGCCCCCGTTATCGAGGCCTGCATCACGCCGGTCTGCCGACCGCCGGAGACCAGAACCCAGCCGTTCTCGGCGATCAGCCGCCCCAATTCCCGGGCCCCCGCGGCGGTCTCCGGGCTGGCGGTCGCACCGCCCATCACGCCTATGCAGATCCGCCGCATGCTAGAAGCCTCCTTCCCGGATCTGATCCGGGGCCGGCAGCAGGGTTTCGAGCTTCGACGTGTCCACTTCGGGCGCGAATTCGCCGGCGGGCAGGAAATGCACATCGACGTTGGCCGCGCCCAGCCCCTGGGCCAGCATCGACAAGGTCTGGGCCGCCGAGCGCTGCGCCTCGCTCTCGGCCTTGACCACCAGTTCGCCGGCAAAGCTGCTGGCCTGGTCCCTGGTCTCGGCGATGAGTTTGTTCTTGGCCTCCACGCTGAAGCCGCCGGTGAAGACCCGGCCAATCACCTCGGGCACGATCATCGGCAGCAGTTCGGTGTTGTCCTCACTGTGGATATGCATGTCCCGGATCAGCACCTCGTGACGACACGGAGGCAGCGTGAGCACGAAGCCCTGGTCGCCCCGCGACTCGATCTGAAAGCGCGGATCGTTCAGGTCGTAGCGAAAATCCACGTCGAATTCGATGACCAGGGTGATGCGCCGCTCGGACAGCAGCCAATTCAGGTACTTGCGGCCGAACTCACCGAACCAGTGCTCGCTGGCGGTGATGACTTCCTTGGTCATGATCCGAAAAACGCTCAGCTCGCCGACAGCACGCATGCTGGTGACAAAGCTCTCGTGGGCAATCCGGGCCGGAGCCGCGCGCCCACGTCCACGCCGGGCCAGCTTCCAGACGACCAGCGCCACGGCGGCCACGACCAGACCGCCGCCGAATCCAATAAGAAGGTAGTTCACGCTCTAGCTCCCGGGATGTGCGGAAAGAAGTACGCTACAGGATGACAAAAAGCGGCCGGCCGATCAAGGAAGGATCAGCCGGCGCCAAATCAAGTCCAGCAATTCAGGCGGGCTGGCCAACCAACAGCCGCTGCACATCCGACCGGGAAAAGACGATACCCAGGCGGGGCAGATCCTCGGTGCCGGCCGGCGCATTCGCCCCGCGCTCAAGCAGCACTGCTGCGGCAGCAGAATGGGTGGCCAGGAACGGCATCAGTTGGCTGATCTGCTGCTGGGTCAGGCACTGGGCGTCGATCAGGACCAGTCCCACGGTCTCGCTGCCGGGAGCCTGGTTGAAGAAGGCGTCCATGGGGAACACCTCGTGGCCGAAGTGCGTCAGCAAGGTGTGCCCCCACTCCCGGCGTTCATCCTCGGTGGTGACCACAACACACGACTGGCCGGTTGCCTCGTCACCCTTGACCGACCGGCCGCCCCCCGCGCCGGCGATTTTCATGAACGACTCCATGTCATCAATCTTCTGGTCCATTGTCTTGAGCGCGGCCTTGATATCCTCCAGGCACACACCCAGTCCATGCATCAGGCCCAACAAGTCCGATTCCGTCGCCGCGTTCTCGAAACTGCCCCCGTGAATGCACGCCATCACATCAGCCAGCGCCACCAGATTCGTCAGCGGCCTTTCGCCATCGGTGGCCTTGGCCACATCGTGGTGGTAGCGGGCGGCGTCAGCAAATGGATCCGGCAGCTGCCAGAACTGCAGCAGTCCCTGGCCGATCTGGGCGTGGGTCAGACCGATCTCCTCAGTCTCGCGGGCCAGCCTGTCACCCTGACTGTCGGCCAGGATCGGCCCGTAAATATCGGGCACCGCAGTGGCCAGAACGTAGGCCCCGATGTCGTGCATCAAACCCGCAATGAAGGCTTCCTCCGGGTCCATCCGTTGTTTCAGGTGAGGCACCAACGCCTGGCAGGCCGCGCCGTTAGCCAGGGCGTGCCCCCAAAACTCGTTCATGTCCATGCCCGACCCCAGTTTTTGCAGGGTCTCAACCGAACCGAAGCCCAGGGCCAGATTGCGAATGCCCGTAAAGCCGAGGATCACGACCGCCCGGCTGATCGTCGTCACTTCCTTGGGCACGCCGTAGAACGAGGAGTTGACCAGCTTGAGAACCTTGCCGGCCAGCGCCTGATCCGCCGACAGGACTTTGGCCACATCGTTGGCCGAGGCATCGTCGTTGCCCAGAACGGACATCAATTGCCGCGTCACCTCGGGCAGCGGCGGCAGGTTGCGCATCACGGTCATGATGCGGGCTTTGATGACATCGGTGGACATACAGCGCTCTCCGGGCCATGGGTGAAAGGGTATGGGTGCTGTTCCATCTAGGATTCGGCCGGATAGGGCCTGCCTTTACCATAAATGGCCAGATATCACCAATACCAAATACGGCAACCACTGAGCCCAGGCCCGTTCAGTCGGCCAGCCCGCGGCCCAGTTTGCCGCCGAATCTGCCGCGCACATCATCCAGAACCCGGTCCAATTCGCGATCCCGGACCTTCCCCGGATCCGGAAACAGTTCTGCCTGCCCGCTTCCGCCCTCGGAGAGGTTGGCTGCCGTGATACCAATTAGACGCAAGGGACGGCCGCGACGGCCCAGTTTGACGTCCAATAGCTGGCGAGCGTGCTCGCGAATCTCCACTTCACTGTCCGTGGGCTCGGGCAGGGTGAGCGAGCGCGTGTGGGTGCTGAAGTCGGCGTAACGGGCCTTCA
Organism: Candidatus Krumholzibacteriota bacterium; assembly: GCA_024277025.1. Taxonomy (GTDB): domain Bacteria; phylum Krumholzibacteriota; class Krumholzibacteriia; order LZORAL124-64-63; family LZORAL124-64-63; genus JAGRNP01. The sequence continues at coordinate 5,332 of JAJRWA010000053.1, forward strand.
GGGTCAACGTGCCCGCGCAAAAGCCCTGGGCCCGCAAGCGGCGGGCCACCTTGTCACATAGAGGGTTGAGCAGGGCGTGCAGCCGGTGACCGTCGGCGATGTCCTGGTGGAACGTGGTTTCGTTGCCGATGCTCTTGGCGCCGTGCGAGCAGATGACCGGACGCGTATCATGACCGACGGCCAGTTCCAGCAGGTGATTCATGTGGTCGCCGTATTCCCGGATCAGGGCCGCCCTGGGCCTGGCCAACAGGTCACTGACCTTGAAGATGCCGCCTGCGGCCAGTCGGGCGGCCGCCACCTTGCCCACGCCCCACAACTTGCCCACCGGCAGGCCCGCCAACAGATCGCGGGCCTCATCCGGCCGGATGACCACGAACCCGTTGGGTTTCTCCAGATCGCTGGCCAGTTTGGCCAGGAACTTGTTGGCCGCCAGTCCGACCGAAGCGACAAGTCCCACTTCATCGGCAATGCGCCGCTGGATTTGCCGGCCGATCGTTTCGGGCGGGCCGAAGAGACGCACGCAGCCGGTGACATCCAGAAAGGCCTCGTCGATGGACAGGGGTTCGACCAGGGGCGTGAAATCCCGAAAGACGGCGAAGACTGCACGTGAGACCTCCGCGTAGCGTTCCATGCGCCCGCGCAGAAAAACACCTTCGGGACAGAGTTTTACGGCCCGCGCCGCACTCATGGCGCTGTGCACGCCGCAGGCCCGCGCGGCGTAGTTCGCCGCCGAGACCACGCCGCGACCCTCCGGGGTTCCCCCGACAATAACCGGTCGCCCCCGCAGGGAAGGATCATCCAGTTCTTCCACGGAAGCGTAGAACGCGTCCATATCCACGTGCAGGATGGCGCGCTGAGCAAATGGCGATTCGCTGGGAGTTTTCATGGGCATTCCGGCGCGTTCGGGTTAGGATCAACGCCATGAATATCGTTCTTTCCGGCATTTTCGTCTACCCCGTTAAGGCTCTGCGCGGCCAGGCACGGGAATTTTCGACCGTCGAGCCCGAGGGCCTGGCCGGCGACCGCCGCTGGCTCATCGTGGACCCGGACGGTCGTTTTATCAGCCAGCGGTCCGAACCGAAGCTGGCCCGGATCGCCGCCCGCACGGACGATGGTCAACTGATCCTCACGGCACCGGACCGCCCCGATCTGACGGTGGTCCCGCCGGATGGTCGCCAGCGCCAAATCGTGACAGTCTGGCGCGACGAAGTGAGTGCCGCCACCGCCGACCCGCACGCCAGTCGCTGGCTCTCGGACTTCCTCGGCCGCCGGTGCCATCTGGTCTGGATGGATGATGCCTGCCGGCGCCCGATCTCCGGCAGCGGTGGCCGTGACGGGGAACAGGTCAGTTTTGCCGACGGCTACCCTTGCCTGGTTGTGAGCGAGGCTTCGCTGGCCGACCTGAACGGGCGCCTGACCGCAGTCGTTCCCATGGACCGCTTTCGCCCCAACCTCGTCGTCAGCGGCTGCGCTCCGTTCGCCGAAGACACCTGGGCGAGGCTGGCTATCGGCGAGGCGGTCTTTCGCAACGCCGGCCCCTGCGCCCGCTGCTCGGTGACGACCGTGGACCAGCAATCCGGCCGCCGCTTGGCGCCCGAACCCTTGCGGACCCTTGGCGCTTATCGCCGCACGGAGAAAGGTGTGATCTTCGGCGTCAATCTCGTGGTGGAGAAACCGGGCCGGATCGCCTGTGGCGACGCGATTCACCTGCGCGGCTGACCGGATCAAATAATTGCTGATCTTCAATATCATTAAACGAATAATATAAACCGTTTAACAGTTGACAGCGACAGCGGGCTTGTCTAGGGTCGCAGACGCTCGGTATTGGAATTCAGAACATCTGTATTTGTCCCCTTCTCGCGTGTCCCAGGAGGTCCCGACCATGAAGAAGATCCTGTTTCTGAGCCTGCTCTGCCTCGCCGTCGTCGCGATGGCCGGAGCGCCTGCCGACTCCATGGCCAAACCGTTCAAGGCCAAGGTTGGCGGCGGCCCGACCGGCGGCACGTTCAACACCTTCGCCAACGCCATGGCCGTATACGTGCCCAAGAACATGGACGACATCAAAGTCTCGGCCGTGGGCTCGGGCGGCTCCGTGGAGAACGTCAAGCGCGTTGCCTCGGGCGAAAGCGATTTCGGCCTGTGCTACGCCGTGGACAGCGCCCTGGGCCGTGCCGGCCAGTTGCCCAAGGACAGCAAGAAGTATGATGGCCTGCGCGCCATGGGCTTCCTGTACGGGGCGCCGGCCCAGTTGGTGGTCCGGGCCAACAGCGACATCAAGACGGCCAAGGACCTTGAGGGCAAGAAGGTCGGCGTCGGCAACGCCGGCTCCGGTGCCGCGGCCAGCGCCGAACGCTTCTTCCGTCACCTGGGCGTGTGGGACAACTTCAAGCCCCAGTTCCTGGGCTACTCGGCGGCCGCCAGCGCCTTCAAGGACGGCAAGATCGACGCGTTCTGGGTGCTCGTGGGCTACCCCAACCGTTCGATCATCGAAGCCAGCGTGCAGGTGGACATCCGCCTGATCGACGTGGGCAAGGACGCCACCGAGAGCGGCTTCTATGACGCGTACGCCTACATCCCGGTCGAAATCCCGGCCGGCACCTACGGCGAAGGCATGCCGGCCTGCTCGACGTTCCAGGACGCGACCTTCCTCTGTGCCAACGTCGAGGTCCCCACCGATGTGGTCTACGGCATCATGAAGACCCTCTGGAGCAAGGACGGCATGGCGGCCATGGCGGCAGCCAAGAAGACGTTCAAGACCATGACCCTGGAGAATGCATTCGACGGCGCCAGCGTGCCGCTGCATCCGGGCGCGGTCAAGTTCTGGGAAGAGCACGGCAAGACAGTGCCCGCCAACCTGAAGTAGTCCGGCCCGCTGCCCGGTGGCAGCTGCGGCCCGACAATCGCCTGGGAGGGGGCCTGGCTCCCTCCCTTCTTTCGTTTCAGCCCTCCCCCGTTTGACCATGGTTCGCCGTGGCCGGAAACGAGTCAGACAATGAGCGATTCCCCGCACCAGGACCCGACAGCCGAAGCGGTCGACCAGGAAGTGCTTGATGAGTTGATGGAGAAGGACGCCAAGTCCGGCCGCCAGTTGAAGAACTTCTGGTTCTGGCTCGTCTCCGGACTGGGCATCTTCATGGTCGGCTTCTATATGTGGAACTCCGGCGTGGCGCCGGTCAGCACCCAGTATCATCGCGGCATCTACGTGCTGGTGACCTTCGTGATGGTCTTCATCACCTACCCCATGACCAAGCGCAGCCGCACGGATCGCCCTTCGATCAGCGACATCATACTGGCCCTGATATCGATCGCCATCATCGGCTACTGGATCCACGAGTTCGAAAACCTCAACTACCGGATGGGCTCGGAAACGAATCTGGATACGGTGGTGGCCGTGATCGGGGTCCTGATCAGTCTGGAGGCGGCACGCCGTGTCCTGGGCATGGCCATGACCATGTCCGGCATCGGCTTTCTGGTTTACCTCCTGTGGGGCAACCTGCTGGAATACGTCCCGGTTCTCGACGCTTTCGCCCACGACGGCTTCCGCTTCACCCGGGCCATGAACTTCCTGTTCTACAACCAGGACGGCGTCTTCGGCATCATGGCCAACGTGCTGGTCACCTACGTGATCCTGTTCATCTTTTTCGGTTCGTTCCTGAAGTATTCCGGCGCGAGCACCTTCTTCATCGACCTGCCGCTGGCCCTGGCCGGCAAGAGTGTCGGCGGTCCGGCCAAGGTCGCGGTCATCGCCTCGGGCTTTTTCGGCTCGGTGTCCGGCTCGGCCATCGCCAACACGGTCTCGACCGGCGCCTTCACCATTCCGATGATGAAGAAGGCGGGCTTTCGCCCCCACATCGCCGGCGCCATCGAACCCGCCGCTTCGATCGGCGGCATGTTCATGCCCCCGATCATGGGCGCGGGCGGCTTCCTGATGGCCGAGATGACCGAGATCCCCTACGTCGAAATCATGAAAATGGCCATCTTCCCGGCCCTGATGTACTTCCTCTCGGTCTTCGTGATGATCCACTTCGAGGCCAAGCGTTACGGCCTGTACGGCATCGACGACCCGAACGCGCCCACCGCCTGGCAGATCCTGAAGAAGGAGTGGTTCCTGGCCGCGCCGCTGGTGATCATCGTGGTCATGATGCTCATGGGTTTGTCGGCCGGCTTCTCGGCCGTGGTCGCGATCCTCAGCTGCATCGTCGTCAGCTGGTTCACGCCGCACAACAAGATGGGCTGGCGGGAAATCCGTGACGCCATGATCGAAGGCTCGCGCAACACGCTGATCATCGGCGCCACTGTCGGCGTGATCGGCATCATCGTCGGGACGATCAGCCTGTCGGGCATCGGCCTGAAGTTCAGCGACATCATCATCAGCCTGAGCGGCGGTTTCCTGCCGGCGGCCATTCTGCTGATCGGCATCGCCTCGCTGGTGCTGGGCATGGGCGTACCGGTGACGGCGGCCTATCTGATCACCGCGGTGCTGACAGTCGGCTCGGTGTCCAACATGATCGCCGTCCAGCAGTTCGGCATGCCCCTGGCGGACATGGAAATCACGCGGGGCATGGTCGAGAATGTCGCCTGGGTGATGATCGCCTCCCACATGATCGTCTACTGGTTCAGCCAGGACTCGAACATCACGCCACCGGTTTGTGTGGCGGCCTACGCGGGCGCGGCCATCGCGGGATCGGATCCCTGGAAGACCGGTTGGACCAGCTTCAAGTTTGCCAAGTTCCTCTATATTGGTCCCTTCCTGTTTGCCTACAGCAAGGGTTTCCTGCTGAACGGAACCGCCCTCGAGATCATCATGACCTTTTTGACGATCACCCTGGCCACCGTGGCCTTCGGCAGCCTGACCATGGGTTATCTGTCGTGCGGCATGAATCCGATCGAGTGGATAATCATGGCCGTGGCCACGATCATCCTGTTCTTCCCGGATCTGGGGCACGCGATACTGCCGTTCAATATGCCGGGTATCGCGATGGATGGGATCGGCATCGTACTTTGGGGGATGGTGTTCCTGCTGCAGAAGGCCCGCATCGCCAAGGACCCGACCCTGACCCTGCCGATACACGAACAGAAAAAATTGCGGGCGGCGGGGGCCTGATCCGCAGCGCCTGGCAGCGAACCGGGGAGCCGGCAGCCGGCTCCCCCTATTTGTGCCCCAGCGTCGCGAGCCAATTGTCGATGACGGCCACGGCCGGGCTGGTCCAGGAGTTGGGCAGGCCGCGGGCGACTTCCGGTTCGGGAAAAGGGTCGTAGCCTGCGGCGCCCGCGCCGCGCGCCAGGCAACGAGCCCGATAGGCGGCCAGGACGATCCGGCCAGGCGGGGCGACATAGCCGTGCGGCAGCGGCGGATAGTCCAGCCGATCCCCTGCCTGCCACCGGCCCACCTCGCGCTTGTACTCCTTCAAGAGGCTGATCGCTTCGTATTCGGGGTGCCCCTGCAGCAGCAGCCAGCGACCACCGTCCCGCTGCACCGCCAGGTGGACCCCGGCCTGCTCACTCGCCAGCAGCACCTCATACCCGGCTACGGCCAACTGATCGGCGGTCACCTCGTTGTGCCGCGAGTGCGGTACCGGCACTTCGGCCGCCAGGCCCCGCAGCAGCGGATGGCCCGGCCGCCCATGGCGATGCCGATACACGCCCCAGACCTTGGGTTGGACCGGCCGCCGCCGCTGGCCGTGCAGGGCCTCGAGCACCGCATGGGTCGCCAGACAGGAGCACAGGGTCGGCACGTCGTTGGCGCGCGCCCAGTCCAGCAACTGCACCAGCGGTTGCCAGAACACCTGACCCGGCAAGTGGGGATCGCTGACGTTGGCACCGGTGATCACCAGCACGTCGATCTCGCCGGGTCGCAGGGAATCCGCATCGCGGTAGTATTGCCTGATGTGAGCCGACGCCGGACCACTGCGCGCCACCGCGCCGAAAGTGACGCGGACCAGGGTCAGCTCCCGGCCGGCTTCCCGGCCCAGCAGGGTGGCAAAATGGCGCTCACTGACCACAAAGGCCTTGTCGGCCATCATATTCAGCAGTCCCACGCGCAGGCTCATTCTCAGCGGCTCCCGGTCCGGAATCCAGGCCGCAGCACGCGACCGGTCGGGCTGGCCCCAGCCCTGTGTCCCGCATAGTGACCCAAGGTCGCCGCCATGGCAAATCATGACCGGTCAGTACCCGCTTGCGCCCGAGCGTGAATTGCCCCAAGATCTCAGCAGAAACAACCGCACGACAACCAGAAATCCGGGACGAACGATGGCCGAAGAACAACCCAACAATCCGCTGCATGGCCTGACGCTCAAGCAGATCGTCGCGAGTCTGGTGGACTACTACGGCTGGGAGGAACTGGGGCAGCGTATCGACATCCGCTGTTTCAACAGTAACCCCTCCCTGCAGTCCAGCCTCAAGTTCCTGCGCCGCACGCCGTGGGCCCGGCAAAAAGTCGAACAACTGTATCTGCTCGTGCAGCGAAATCACCCCTGAGCACCATATCTCTATTTCAACAACTATTGTTCTCACCATATTGCCGCCCGGGCAGAAAAACGCCCGGGAAGGCTGCATCATGATTTCAGCATGCAAAAGCGCCTCACGGGGCCGGCGCAACCACGGTTGGCTCGACGCCGGTCCACCTGCTCCAGACCTGGTTGCAGCCGGATAACGCCGGACACACACCCAGCTATGAAGAAACCGAAAACGGGGCCGCCGCCGCGACGGCAGCCGACAGACCACACGGCCATTTGACGCTCCACCGGACCTGCAGTTATCATTGGCGGACATTCCGTCGGGTCAGCGCGCAGCGCTGCATCCGGCCGAACGCCAACTCCAACCCCAGGTGGACCATGTGCGGTCGAATCGTCCAATCCGTTGCTCCGCACCTGATTGCCGAGCAGTTCTTTCTGGACAACGTGCCGGATATGCTGCCCCGGTACAACATCGCCCCCACCCAGGACATCACGGCGGTCGTGCCCAATCCCCACAGTGAGGGACGCCTCGCGGCCACCTTCCGCTGGGGTCTGGTGCCCCACTGGTCGCCGCACAACGACAGTGGTGCGCGCCTGTTCAACGCCCGCGGCGAGACGGTGCTGGAGAAGTCCTCCTTCCGGGATTCCTTCCGCGAACGCCGCTGTCTGATCCCGGTCAATGGCTTCTACGAATGGCAGAAAAGAGGCGATGGCCGGCAACCGTTCCTCTTTCAGAAAAAGGACAAGGGTCTTTTTGCCCTTGCCGGGATCTGGGATCGCTGGGAATATCCGGGCGGCAAGGAACTCAACAGCTGCACGATCCTGACCACGGCGGCCAACCCGGTCATGCGCCCGATCCATCACCGCATGCCGGTGATCCTGCCGCGCGGCGACTGGGAGCTGTGGCTGCGGCTGGACCCGCAGCAGGCCGAGAACCTGCAGGGGCTGCTCAAACCCCTGGCCACCGATGACCTGTTGGCGGTGCCGGTCAGCCGCCAGGTGAACAAACCGGATTTCGACGAACCCGAATGCCTGGCGCCCATCTGGGATGATCCGGGCGGCCAATTGAATCTCTTCGGCTGAGGTGCCATTCATGCCCGACAAGTCCCGCAAAGACTCCCCCGCCGGCCTGCGTCTCTTCCTGGACAGCGCCGTCGAGGCCGACTGGGAGCACTTCCTGCCCCTCGGCGTCTTCCATGGCGTGACAACCAACCCCCTGCTGCTCCAGCGCGCGGGCCAGCCGTGCACGCTGGCCAACCTGGAACGGATCGCCGCGCGGGTCTGTGACCTCGGCGCCCGCGAGATCCAGATGCAGGTCTGGGGTGAATCGGTGGGCGAAATGTTCCATTGCGGCAGCCGTCTGGCCCTGCTGCACGGCCTGGGCATCGAGGTCGTGGTCAAGGTCCCGGCCACCAAAACCGGCTACCAGGTGGCGCGCCGTCTGGCCGCCGCCGGCACCCGCATCACCATGACCGCTGTCTTCACGCCGGGGCAGGTCATGCTGGCGGCCGGCTTCGGGGCCGACTACGCCGCGCCCTACCTGGGACGACTTATCGACGCCCGCAAGCCCGGTCGGGATCTGGTCCTGGCCATGGATGATATCCTGAAATTCACCGGCAGCCGGACCCGGCTGCTGGTGGCCAGCCTGCGCAAGGGAGCCCAGGTGGTCGATCTGGCCCAGCAGGGGCTGGACACCTTCACGTTCGGGGCCAAGGTGGCTGAGGAACTTTTCTCGTCGAAACTCACGACGAAAGCCGCCGCCCAGTTCGAGGACGCGGCCCGGGCCATGTCCGACCGCTAGTTGCGCGCGATGTACTCGGCAAAGAGACCGGCCAGCAATTCCGGCACCAGCTTCATGCGCGCGGGCGATTCCACATAGGCGATACGCATCTGGGTGCGGCCGGGGTTCGGTGCGCCGTTTTCCATCTTGTAGAAACCGGCCATGGGCGCCGTCAACAGGGTCAGATTCTCGCCATTGATCTCTACCCGGCCTTCACGCGCGCAGAACAGCACGAAGTCCAGGGCGTCAAAACCGGCGGGTGCGATCTCGCGCATATCCACCACCGAGTAAATACTCGCGTCCGGACGCGAAACGATGATCCCGGGCAGCAGGTCCCGCATGCGGCTGGTGAAATCCTGCAGCATGCCGCGATAGTAGGTGCGCTGTTGTTCGTACCACGCCTGCAGGTCGCTGTGGGATTCATCCGCCAGGGCACCGAAGATGTACTGCCCGATGGTATTGCTGCACAGGCTGGCTGTGTTCTCGGCCACGGCCCGCGCGTGAAAATCCGCGCTGTCGGTGACCAGCCCGCCGATGCGCAGGCCGCAGGCGTTCCACACCTTGGAAGAAGTCTCGATACTGATGCGCCGGCCGGTGATGCCGGGCACCTCAGCTTCGGTCAGGCTCCACACGCTGACCGGAGCGGTGTCCGTGTAGTGCAGCTCGCGGTAGGCCTCGTCACTGATCAACCACATGTCGTGGGCCACGCACAGCTGGGCCAGTTCCACCAGCGACTCGCGGTCGTACAACTGGCCCGTCGGGTTGTCGTAGGGAATGACGACCATGGCCGCCGGCTGGTGACGCCTGATGGTCGCGGTGATCTCATCACGCGACGGCAAGCTGAACCGTCCGTCGGTGTCCAGATCGCGGGTGATCGACACCGTGTGCCGCCCCAGGCGTTCGGCAAAGGCCGTGTAATTGGTGTAGGCCGCATCGATCAGCAGCAAGGGCCGCTCCTGGCTGCCGGCCGGACCGCAGCAGCCGACGATGACCAGCTCCATGCCCTGGCTGCCGCCATCGGTGACCTGGCAGTGCAGGCCGCCGGTCTCGCAGCCGCTCGAGGCGATGATGTTCAGGAAGGCCGCGTTGGTCTCGGGCAGGCCCACGGTAGCCGTGTACTTGACCACGCCTTCGCTGAACGGCGTCCCTGTTTCCGCCAGGCGGCCCAGCCGCTTCTGCAGGGCCGGATGCATGGGCAGCGAGACATTGCCGATGGCCACGTTCAAATCACGGGTATCATCCTGGCGCTTGGCAAATTCGATCTGGGCCATGCGGATGACCGAGGGCTGGCGGTCCGCGAAATGATCCGAAAGACGGGGCGCGGTCATGGCGTTCTCCTTGCACGTGAAAACGGGTCGGCTCGCTCGGGCTCAATGATAACGGTTGCCGGATGCGCGATCAATCCAGGGTTGGATATCCAGCGTCTCGCCGGCGTGGGCGTGCAGGCGCCGGGCCGCGCTGCCCTGGCTCACCGCCACCCGCAAGTAGCCGTCCGCAGTCAGAAAAACCACCAACTCGCCCTTGGCCACGTCACTGTAGGTTGTGCCCGGCCGCTTGTCGCCGCACAGCCGGTGCCGGCCACAACCAGCACCAAGAGCGCCAGACAGGCCCGCCGCGTATTATTTGCGCTCACTTTCATCAGGCGCCATCCTTCCGGATGCACTATACTGGTGCAGACCGCTGGCTGAGGACGTTGAAGAATCAGGTCAAGGCACCGCTTCCACCGACGAAAACATCACAAAATCAAGACCTTAGCGAACCCGTGCCCCAGGAGATCCGGTTTGAGCTCGTACACGATGACCCACCTGAAACAGCTGGAACAAGAGAGCATCCACATCATGCGCGAGGTGGTGGCCGAGTTCAAGAACCCGGTCATGCTCTACTCCGTGGGCAAGGACTCCGCGACGATGATCCGGCTGGCCCAGAAAGCCTTTCATCCGGGCAAGTTCCCCTTTCCCCTGATGCATGTCGACACGGGCTACAAGTTTCCCGAAATGTACGAATTCCGCGACCGGCACGTGAAGGATATCGGCGCCCGGCTGATCGTCGAATCCAATCAGGAAGCCATCGACAAGGGCACCCACCCGTCGCGCCTCGGCAACGACAAGTGCTGCCAGCAACTGAAGACCCATGCCCTGCTCGGCGCCATTGCCAAGCACGGTTTTGACGCGGCGTTCGGCGGGGCGCGGCGGGACGAGGAAAAATCACGGGCCAAGGAGCGCTTCTTTTCGGTGCGGGACGAGTTCGGGCAGTGGGACCCGAAGAACCAGCGCCCGGAATTGTGGAACCTCTACAACGCCGACATCGACGGCAAGGAAAGCGTGCGCATCTTCCCCTTGAGCAACTGGACCGAGCTGGACGTGTGGCAGTACATCAAGCTGGAGAACATCCCGCTGGTGCCGCTCTATTTTTCGCGGATGCGCAAGACCATCGAGATGGGCGGGATCATCATCCCCCACGAGTATCTGGACACGGTCGATCCGGACGGCAAGCTGGGCCTGACCGACGACCAGATCCAGGAAGTGGCCTGCCGCTTCCGCAGCCTCGGCTGCATCCCCTGTACCGGGGCGGTGCGCTCGACGGCCACCAGCATAGATGACATCATCCAGGAAGTTGTGGACGCGCGGCGCAGCGAGCGGGAGAACCGCATCATCGACCTGACCAGCGACTCCTCCATGGAACAGAAAAAGCGGGAGGGGTACTTCTAGTGAGCGACCAACTGGACCTGACGGCCTACGAGAACAAGAGCCTGCTGCGGTTCATGACCAGCGGCAGTGTGGACGACGGCAAGAGCACCCTGATCGGGCGCCTGCTCTACGAGACGAACTGCATCTTCGAGGATCAGTTCGCCGCCGTGGAAAAAACCAGCCACCAGCGCGGCGATGATCGCGTCGATCTGGCGCTGCTGCTGGACGGACTGGCCGCCGAGCGCGAGCAGGGCATCACCATCGACGTGGCCTACCGCTACTTCACCACCGCCAGGCGCAAGTTCATCATCGCCGACACGCCGGGCCACGAGCAGTACACGCGCAACATGGTGACCGGCGCCTCGACCAGTGAGCTGGCCATCATCCTGATCGACGCCCGGCACGGTGTGATGACCCAGAGCAAGCGCCATGGTTTCCTCATCTCACTGTTGCAGATCCCCCACCTCGTGGTGGCGGTCAACAAGATGGACCTGGTGGACTACGGCGAAGAGGTGTACCAGAAGATCGTCAAGGAGTACTCGGAGTTCTCCCAGAAACTCGACATCCACGACATCAGTTTCATCCCGATCAGCGCCCTGGATGGCGACAACGTCACCACCCGCAGCGAGAAGATGCCCTGGTATCAGGGCCACACGCTGCTGCACATGCTGGAAAACGTCCACGTTTCAGCCGACAAGAACTTCGTCGACTTCCGCTTCCCGGTGCAGAGCGTGCTGCGGCCGAACCTGGATTTCCGCGGCTTCAGCGGCACGATTTCCTCGGGCACGATCAAGGTCGGCGAGGAAGTGGCGGCCCTGCCCTCCGGCAAGGAATCACGGGTCAAGTCGATCGTGACCTACGACGGCGACCTGGACGAAGCCTTTGCCGGCCAGGCGGTGACGATCACCCTCGAGGACGAGATCGACATCAGCCGCGGCGACATGATCGTGCGCAAGAACAACCTGCCGTTGGTAGGCAATGAATTCGACGTGAATCTGTGCTGGATGGATGAGGAGCCGATGAACCCGCGCTCCCACTACCTGCTGAAGCACACCACCCAGAAGGTCAAGGCGTACGTCTCGGGGATCCAGTACAAGATCGACGTCAACACATTGCACCGCGAGGATGCCGACCAGTTCACCCTGAACGAAATCGGCCGCGTGACGATCAAGACGGCCCGGCCCCTGTTCTTCGACAACTACCGGGTCAACCACGGCACCGGCAGCTTCATCCTCATTGATCCGCTGACCAACCGCACGGTGGCCGCCGGCATGATTCGCGGGCAGGCGCGCGATGTCGAGCAGGTCATGCGCACGCAGCACGCCTCCAATCGCCAATCGACCAACATTCGCTGGGAAGGCGGCGTGGTCTCGATGGCGGACTGGGAACGACGCAACGGCCACAAGGGCGCCGTACTGTGGTGCACCGGCTTCTCGGGCTCGGGCAAGTCGACGGTGGCCAAGGCGCTGGTCAAGTCGCTGTTCGGCCAGGGCTGCCAGGTGATGATGCTCGACGGCGACAACGTCCGGCACGGCCTGTGCGGGGATCTGGGCTTCTCGGATCAGGACCGGTCGGAGAACATTCGCCGCGTGGGCGAAACCGCCAAGCTGTTCTATGAGCAGGGCAATATCGTCGTCTGCACCTTCATTTCACCCTTCCAGGCCGACCGGGACTTCGTGCGGTCGGCCCTGCCCGAGGGCGCGTTCCACGAGTTGTTCATCAAGTGCGATCTCGAGGTGTGCAAACGCCGCGACCCCAAGGGGCTGTACAAGAAGGCGCTGGCCGGAGAAATCAAGGACTTCACGGGGATCGACTCGCCATACGAAGAGCCGGCGAATCCGGAGATCACCGTGGAGACCGACCTGCACAGTGTCGAGGAGATCGTGGCCGAGCTTGAGGTATACCTCCGGCAACTGAAGATTCTCCAATAGCCGCGGCGGTTCCCCCGCACTCCGCCGGCCGGATGCCGGCGGAGTTCAGACCGCCCCCGGCGAATCAATTTCTTGCCTCCTTCCCCTTTGTCCGGCACCTTTTCGAGATAGGGTTATCATCGGAAGGTGCCGCGTGAATGACTGACCACCGTTGCTTGCATTTTGTTCTGCCCCTGCTGGTTGCCTGCTTCAGCACCCTGGCCGGGCCAGCCGCCGCCGCCGACATCCGGGCGGCTCACACGACCGACAGGATCGCCGTCGACGGCCGCCTGGACGATTCCGCCTGGCAGCAGGCCGGGCACATCGCCGACCTCCAGCAGCAGGACCCCAACCCGGGACAGCCCACCCCCTATCGTACCGAGATTCTGGTTCTGGCCGATCCGGGCGGACTCACGTTCGGCTTCATCTGCCACGACCCGGACCCGACCGCCATCGCCGTGCACACCATGACTCGCGACGGCCGGTTGCGCGGCGACGACAGCCTCGCCCTGGTGCTCGACCCGTTCGGCGACCAACGGCGCGGCTACTACTTCGCCATCAATGCCGCCGGGGCCCGGGTCGATGGTCTGGTGACCGGACCGGAGGATATTTCCCTGGACTGGGACGGCATCTGGTACGCGGCGACCAGCCGTACCGACGACGGCTGGACGGCCGAGATCCGCATCCCGGCCCAGACCCTGCGTTTTCCCAGCGGATCGGACCGCTGGGGCCTGAACTTCGAGCGTGTCGTGGCCCGCGACCGGATCACCCTGCGCTGGGCCGACAGCTCCCGCAACGCCCAGCTGTCGGACTTGCGCCGGGCCGGCGGCGTCACGGGGGTCGCAATGCTCAAACAAGGCCTCGGTCTGTCGATCAGTCCCTACGGCATCGTCCACGTCGACAAGGACGAGGACGATACCGACCACGTCGTGACCGGCGATATCGGTGGCGACGCGACCTGGAATCTCACCTCGGAGCTGAGCGCGGTGGTCACGGTGAACACCGACTTCGCCGAGACCGAGGTCGATACCAGCCAGGTGAACCTGACCCGCTTCCCCCTGTTCTTTCCCGAGAAACGGGCTTTCTTCCTGGAAGGCAGCGACCAGTTCGAATTCGGCTCCGGCCTGGGGCGGGATCTGGTGCCCTTCTTCTCGCGCCGGATTGGACTCTACAACGGGGAACAGATACCGCTCGAAGTGGGCGCCAAGGTCCTGGGCCGCAGCGGCCGCTGGGGCATTGGCCTGCTCGGCGCCCGCACCGGCGCCGGTGAGGAGTCCGCGCCGGCCAACCTGTACGTCGGCCGCATCACCTACGACGTCGACCCCCATCTCACGGTGGGCATGATCGCCACCGACGGTGATCCGGACGGCATCTCAGCCAACACCCTGGGCGGCCTGGACGCCGCCTGGCAGACCTCGACCCTGGGCGGCGACAAGAACTTCTCGGTGGGTGCCTGGGTGGCCGGCAGCCGGGGCGACGTGCCCGACGGACGGCGTGATGGCTGGGGCCTGAAAATCGACTACCCCAACGACCTTTGGGATGCGGCGCTGATCTACCGCGAGTTCGGCGACGGTCTGGATCCCGCCCTGGGGTTTCTGCCCCGGCCCGGAACGAAGTGGCTCACCGGCGGGATTTCCTACCAGCCGCGGCCAGACGGCGGACTGTTCGACTGGGTCAGGCAGTTCTTCTTCGAGCTGTATCCGCAGGTGGTCAAGGATCTGGACGGCCGGACCCAGTCGTGGCGGGTCTTCACCGCGCCCTTCAACGCGAGGACCGAATCTGGTGAGCATATCGAAGTGAACTACGCGCCCCAGTACGAATTCCTCGACGAGCCGTTCGAGATCTCCGAGGGTGTGGTGATCCCTGGCGGCGGATACACCTTCAACCGCTACCGGGTCGAGCTGGAAAGCGCCGAGCACCGCCAGTTCTCGGTCGCTTCGACCGTCTGGTTCGGCGAATTCTTCACCGGCACGCTGACCCAATGGGAAGTCGGAGCGGGCTACGCGTCCCCGGGCGGACATCTGCAGCTGGATGTGGCGGCAGAGAATGATTTTGTGGACCTGCCCGAAGGGTCATTCATCAATCGGGTCTATCAAATCCGCGCCGCCTACGCCTTCAGCCCGGACCTGATCATTGCCACCGATACCCAGTACGACTCCGAGTCCCGCGACGTCGGCATCAACGCCCGCCTGCGCTGGACGATCGAGCCCGGCAATGATCTCTATCTGGTTTGGACCCAGGCCCTGGCCCGGCCCTGGGCGCACCCGGACTGGGGTCTGGTCCACACGACCGAAGACCACCTGGCCCTGAAGCTGCGGTGGACGCTGCGCTACTGACGCCGAGAGCTACCGGGCCAGCAGTTGCAGGCGGTGTTCCATCTCCCGGAGCGGCATCAGGTCGCCGCGCCGGCTGGCCACGACGATGCCCCGCCGATAAACCTCGGCCGCCTCGTCGATCCGGCCCAGTTCCCCCAGCATACGCCCATAGCTGACGTGCAAGGCGCTGTTGTCCGCCTGATTGGCCAGCGCCCGCCGCAGATGGTCCGCCGCGGCCGCCGTCTCGCCCAGGTCAGCCAGTGCCTGTCCCATGCCCATCAGGGCCAGGGCATCGTCCGGATCGAGGGCCAACACTTCGGCAAACATGGCCCGCTTGCGCTCGGCTTCCACCGTGCGGGCGCCAGCCTCGCGGGCCGCCAATTCCGCGGCCGCCGCCGGCGTCGTCCCGACCCCGAATCGTTTCATGGTGCCGAGCGCCTTCTGGCGTTCCGCCTCCTCCCGGTCGCCGATCTTCATGTAGAACAGGGACAGGTTGGTGTGCACCATCGGCTCTTCGGGCGCAACCTCTTCCAGGCGCCTGAAGATGTCGATCGCTTCGTGGAACTTCTGCTGCCGGCCGAGAATGACGCCCAGGGCTTCGAAGGCCTCGGCGTTGGTCGCATCCAGGCGCAGGGATTCCTCGAGCATCACCGCCGCCGCCTGGTCACGGCCGGCCGCGAAATTCCGGAGAGCCTGATCGTGCAGCCAGGCCGCGCGGGCGCCATCGTCGGCCCCCTGGTGCAGCGGCAGCAGCGCGACTTCGCCGACCAACTCATCCGGGCCGATGGTCAGGCTCAACCGAGCCCCCGGAGTCCGATCCTCCCGGCCCAGAAAAACGAGGCTGGCCACCTGCTGCAGCGTCGGGGCCCAGAACGTCGAGGCGAAGGTGCCGCACCGCCGTCCCTCGGCCGTCAGGAAGTCCTTGCCGGCAGCCGGCAGCCTGTCCATATCGCCGGCTGTCAGGTCGCGCCACAGAACCGCCCGCAACGCCTCGGGCGCACTGCCGTAGGTCCGCACGCGGGAGACGACCTCCTGGCCCAGATAGCAGCCCTTGCTGAAACTGACCGAGAAATGGTCCAGACCGGTCTGGGTCAACAGTCGGGAAGCCGGCGCGAGGTCGGCCGGCAGGCGCGGCCAGCCGGCCTCGGCGGTCAGCCAATGCCAAAGTGTGTGGGCTTCAGTCTCCGGCATCCCGGCCAGATCGACCAGCCCGTGGGCTGTGATTGCCGCCTGCCATTCCGGCGGCACGGCCAGCGAATGGGCACCGCCGGGCACCAGCAACAACCAACCCGGATCCCCGGCCAGCGGCCGGCGTATCAGCCAGACTTCGCCGCCGGCCGGCAGGGGGTGAAAGCGTACCGCGTACTGCTCGAGCTCACCGCTGTCGGAACCAACAGCCCGCCACGGCAGGGCCGGCGCCGGTCCGCCCGGCGAGCTGCCGGCGGCGGGAATCTGTCCGACCCAGCCCGACAATTCGTCCGAGTAATCCTCGACGACGACGTCTTCGGTGATGACAAACTTCTGCAGATCTGCAACGAGGGCGGGAATTTCCGCCTGCGGCAGCACACAGAGAAAGACCGGGAACGGCTGGCCGCGATCCGGCAGACGATGCAGGCTGAACCAGGCCTGCAGCAGACCGCGGCGGCCCAGGCGGGCGCTCAACTGGCCCGCACCGGGGCCCAGCGCCAGCACATCACTGGTCAACTGGGCCTGCAGGAAATCCGCGCTGTCGGCCCCGGAAACCAGCATGGCCCCCAGGCGGGGGCCATGTTGCCAAGCACACCACAAACCATGCCGCCGCGCCCGGCCGGCCAGTTCGGTCAGTTCTTCCCGCTTCACACCGAAAAACTCTCGCCGCAGCCACAGGTGTTGCTGGCGTTCGGATTCTGGAACTGAAATCCCCGGCCGCCGAGACCCTGCTGATGATCCAGAATGATGCCCCTCAGGTAGATCATGCTCTTGCGGTCCATCAGCACGTCGAAACCATCGCACGGCACGACGATGTCGCTCTCCTGACGGGTGTCGAATTCGACCTTGTAGACGAGACCTGAGCAGCCGCCACCGGCCACTGCCAGGCGCAAGCCCTGGCCGGGCTTTTCCTCGGACGCCAACAGGCGCCGCACTTCGTCGACCGCTGCCGGGGTCAACTGCACGGCCTCGTCCGGCGCGGCGGCCGGTGACGCCCCAGGCGCCGCCACCGGCTGGGGAGCCGGAGCAGGTACAGCAGGCTTATCGCCGGGCCGCCGAAAATACTCGCTGAGGGGCCCCAAGGCCGTGACCTCGTCGGCGGCCAGCACCAGGTGCTCGTGCCGGGGCCAAACCCCGAAGCGAGCGGCCCGGTCGAGGTACTGGGCATTGGTCTTGCCGTCGTCCCCGTCACTGTGCTGATCCACATCGTGCAATTCTATCCGGCCGTTCTCGCGCGCATGGCAGCGCCCGACGTAGACCGTGTCCCCGGCCGTGGCCACAACCGTGATCCCGTGCAGGGGATCCCTGGTATCATGAAAGGTTCCCATTTCAATCCTCGCATTTGTTCATCGTTCGGGGCGCGGGCGCAGCGGCCGGGCGAGCCGCCGCCGCGCCCGTCTGATCAGCAGAATTCGGCGAAGGCCGCACTCAGGTCATCGGCAATGCTCAGCGCATCGCGGCCTTCGATCATGTGCCGGGGCAGGAAATTAACCAGTTCCCCGTCCTTGATCAGGGCCATGCTCGGGCTGCTCGGCGGCACATCGCCGAACAGCTCGCGGGCCCGGGCTGTGGCCTCAAGATCCTGGCCGGCAAAGACCGTGGCCACCCGGTCCGGCCGGGAACGTCGGCCAATCGCGGCCTTCAGGGCCGGCCGGGCACTGCCGGCCGCGCAGCCGCACACACTATTGACCAGGACCAGCGCGGTTCCGGTGTTCTCCGCAAAGAAGGTGTCAACCTCTTCGGTGGTGCGCAATTCCCGCACCCCCGCACTGGTCAACTCCTCACGCATGGGAGCCACCATGTCTTCGGGGTAAGGCATTGTTCTCTCCTTATTTATGGTCAACCAGCCGCACTCAGTCGATCTGGTCGTCGTTGCTGTCAACGGCACCGGCGGTGGTGCCTTCGTCATCGCTCTGGCTGGCCAGAATCGCTTCCAGGGCCCGCCAGGGCAGGGTGGCGCACTTGACGCGCGCCGGGAAATCCTTCACGCCACCAAAAACGGCCAGCTTGCCCAGCCCCTCGGGATCCGGCTCGGCCTCGCCGTTGGTCAGCATTTCCAGGAACTCACCCAGGATCTCCTTCACCTCGGCCACCGACTTGCCCTTGAGCACTTCGGTCAGCATGGACGAACTGGCGGTGAAGATGGCGCAACCGTCGCCCTCGAAGCAGAGGTCATCCAGGGTCTCGCCGTCGGACTTGACGTACAGGGTCAGCTTGTCCCCGCACAGCGGGTTGTAGCCTTCCCGGTGGGTGCAGCCTTTCTCGTGGCTGCAGTCGTGGATCGGGCGTTTGTTGCGCGGGCGCTGGCCGTGGTCCAGCACCAGTTCCTGGTAGAGATCTCGCAGGCTGCTCATACGCGGAAAAACTTTCTGATTCGCAGCAGACTCTCGGCCAGGGCCTCGAGATCCGCCGCCGTGTTGTAGACACCGAGCGAAGCCCGGGTGGTGGCCGGAATGCCGAAGTAGTCCATGATCGGCTGGGCGCAATGATGGCCGGTGCGCACGGCGATGTTGTCACCGTCCAGGAACGTGCCCACGTCGTGGGGATGCACACCTTCGAGCACGAAGCTGAACACCGCCGCCTTGTCGGCCGCCGTGCCGATCACCCGCAGGCCCGGCACCGCGCCCAGGATTTCCGTACCTGCGGCCAGCAACTCCTGCTCGTAGGCCGTGATATTCGCCAGGCCCAGCCCCTGGACGTAGTCGATAGCCGCCCCAAGCCCGATCGCCCCGGCAATATCGGGGGTGCCGGCCTCGAAGCAGGCCGGAGGCTCGGCGTAGGTGGTCTGTTCCATGGTCACCGACAGGATCATGTCGCCGCCGCCCTGCCAGGGCGGCATGGCGCGCCAGTGCTCGGCCTTGCCGTAGACCGCACCGATACCGGTCGGACCATAGAGCTTGTGGCCCGAGAACACGTAGAAATCACAATCCAGCGCCTGCACATCGACCGCCAGATGAGGCACGGCCTGGGCGCCGTCCACGATCACGGGCACACCCTTCTCGCGGGCCAGCCGGATGATCTCCGCCACCGGGTTGATCGTGCCCAGAGCGTTGGAAACGTGGGTTACCGCCAACACGCGCGTACGGTCGGTCAGCAGCTCCGGCAGCGCGGCGAGATCCAATTCGCCCGTCCCAGTCAGGGGCACGTACTTCAGCACGGCGCCGGTTTCCTGGCCAAGCATCTGCCAGGGCACGATGTTCGAATGGTGCTCCATCTGGGTGATCAGAATCTCATCGCCAGGCTGCACCCGCGGTCGCACAAAGCTGTGGGCCAACAGGTTCAACCCCTCGGTCGCTCCGCGCACAAAGACAATCTCAGACGACTCGGCCGCGCCCAGGAACCGTTGAATTTTTCCACGGGCGCCCTCGTAGAGCTCGGTCGCCTGCTGACTGAGGCGATACACGCCGCGGTGGATGTTGGCATAACCGGTCCGGTAGAAATCCGTCAGCGCGTCCAGCACAACCTGCGGCTTCTGGGCACTGGCCCCACTGTCCAGGAAGACAAGGTCCTCGTTCTGCAGCAGCGGGAAATCAGCCCGCGCACCGTTCTGGCGCAGAAATTCCAGGTCACGACAGTCTGCCACATCCTTGAGCGGATCCATCAGCTCTGCTCCCGGTTCAGGCGCTCGGCCACGCCGTCCAGATTGCGCGTCACCACCGCGGACAACTCATCGCGCAGCGCCGCCACGGGGATGGATTAAATGACCTCGCTGGCGAAAGCCCAGGCCAGGTAAGTGCGCGCTTCGGCCGGACTGAAGCCCCGCGTGCGCAGGTAGAACAGCTGCTCGTCCGCCAGTTGTCCGGTGGTCGAACCGTGGCTGCACTTGACGTCGTCGGCGTAGATCTCCAGGCGCGGAATGCTGTTGACCACCGCGTCATCGGACAGCAGCAGATTGCGATTGGTCTGGTGAGCACTGGTCTGCTGGCTATCCCGGGCCACCCGGATCAGCCCGTCGAACACGCCGCGTGCCTCACCATCCAGGACACCCTTGTACAATTCGCGCGTCGTGCACCCGGGCGCGTTGTGAGCCACCCGCGTGCGCAAGTCGAAGCGCTGCCGGCCGCGGCCCATGTACAGGGCGTTCAGGTCGCAGGCGGCCCCGGGGCCGGCCAGTTCGAGGTGTATCTCACGGCGAGCCAGATGGCCGCCGGTCACGATTTCCCAACTGCGGTAGCGGCTGTCCTGCTGCTGCACGACCTGGGTCCGGCCAAAGTGTTCCCCGGCGGCGGCGCCGCCGACAAGCTTGATATGGTCGACCCGTGAGCCGACCCCGCAAATCACTTCGGTCAGCGGCTGCTCGATCAGCTTCGACGCGCCTGGTTCGTGCCTTTCGATGACCGTCACCTGACAGCCCGCACCCACCTGAACCAGGTTTCGCGTCGGCACCAGACCCGGCTTGCCGGCCAGGTCGTTGATGAAGTGCAGCTCCACGGGCAGGTCCAGGACGGTGTTGTCGTCCAGTTCCAGACGCAGACCATCCCGCCAGAACAGGGCGTTCAAGGCCACCAGACCAGTCGCTTCCGTCACGGGGAGGCCACCCAGCTGAGCGGTCTCCCCGCCCGTTGAAAGCGGCTGCACCACAGCGCCGGCCGGCAGCTCGCCGACGTTCGAACGTTCCGGCGCAAAGACGCCGTTGAGAAAGACCAGGCGATGGGACCGCGCCAACGCGGCTGGTCCCGTCGCTGTCGTTTGGCGCAACCCGCTGACCGGCAACGCCTCACCGCCGGCCAGACCGCCGGCAGAACCATGCACCCAGGCCTCGTCACCGCGGGTCTCCAGGCCGTGCGCCGCCAGATGGGCCAGCGCCTGCTCGCGCAGGGCGCCATACCGTTGCCAGGCCGGTTCGGCAGCTTGGCCGCTGCTGAAAACATCCTGATAGATCAGGCTCTTGTCGGGGCTCGCAGTCTTCACTGCGCCACCTCCCCGGCGGTCATGTCTTCCAGCCAGCCATAGCCTGTCTGCTCCAGTTCCGCAGCGAGTTCCTTGCCGCCGGAGCGCACGATGCGGCCGTCGGCCAGCACGTGGACATAGTCAGGCACGATGTATTCCAGCAGACGCTGGTAGTGGGTGATCAGCAGCACCGACCGGTCCGGCCGGCGCAGCGCGTTCACACCCCGGGAGACGATGCGCAGGGCGTCGATATCCAGGCCCGAGTCGGTTTCGTCGAGGATGGCCAGGCTGGGCTCGAGCAGCGCCATCTGGAAGCACTCGTTGCGCTTCTTCTCACCGCCGGAAAAACCCACGTTCAACGAACGGTTCAGCAGGTCCGGATCCAGCTCCATCAGGGCCATCTTGTCCTTGGCCAGTTGGGCGAAATCGAAGGCGTCCAGCTCGGGCTCGCCCCGGTGCCGGCGCTGGGCGTTGACCGCCGTGCGCAGGAATTTTTCGTTGCTGAAGCCGGGAATCTCGACCGGATACTGAAAGGCCAGGAATATCCCTGCGAGCGCCCGCTCGTCGGCGCCGAGTTCCAGCAGATCCCGACCCTGGTAGGTCACCGTGCCCGACGTGACGTCGTAGGCCTCGTTGCCGGCCAGGACCTGGCTCAGGGTGCTCTTGCCCGAGCCGTTCGGGCCCATGATGGCGTGCACCTCGCCCGGCTTGATTTCCAGGTCGATGCCCTTGAGAATATCCTGGCCCTGCGTGCCTGCGTACAGGTCTTCAATGCGCAACATGTCTTCGTTTCTCCTTCAGTCCGGTTATCCGACACTGCCTTCGAGGCTGACGCTCAACAGCTTCTGCGCCTCGACGGCAAACTCCAGCGGCAGCTCCTGGAAGACCTCGCGGCAGAAGCCGCCCACGATGAGCGACACCGCGTCTTCGGTGCTGATGCCCCGCTGGTTGCAATAGAAAATCTGGTCCTCGCCGATCTTGGTCGTCGTGGCCTCGTGCTCGATGCGCGCCGTGGAATTCCGCGACTCGATGTAGGGCATGGTGTGGGCCCCGCACTTGTCCCCCAGGAGCATCGAATCGCACTGGGTGAAATTGCGGGCGTTCACCGCGTTCTTGCCCATCTTGACCAGACCGCGATAGGTCTGGTCGCCCCGGCCGGCGCTGATGCCCTTGCTGATGATCGTACTGCGCGTGTTGCGCCCCAGATGCACCATCTTGGTCCCGGTGTCGGCCTGCTGCAGGTTGTTCGTCAAGGCCACCGAGTAGAACTCGCCGATCGAATCGTCACCCTTCAGCACACAGCTCGGATATTTCCAGGTCACGGCCGAACCGGTTTCGACCTGGGTCCAGCTGATCTTGGAACGGTCGCCGGCGCACAGCCCGCGCTTGGTCACGAAGTTGTAGATGCCGCCCTTGCCGTCCTTGTCGCCCGGATACCAGTTCTGCACGGTGGAGTACTTGATCTCGGCATCGTCGTGGACGTAGAGCTCGACCACCGCGGCGTGCAATTGGTTCTCATCCCGCTGGGGCGCGGTGCAGCCTTCGAGGTAGCTGACGTAGGCGCCCTCATCGGCCACTATCAGCGTGCGCTCGAACTGGCCGGTGTTGGCCGCGTTGATGCGGAAGTAGGTGCTCAACTCCAGCGGGCACTTCAACCCCTTGGGGATGTAGACAAACGACCCGTCGGTGAACACGGCCGAATTGAGCGCTGCATAAAAGTTGTCCGTGTGCGGCACGACCTTGCCCAGATAGCGCCGGACCAGTTCCGGGTGGCTTTCGACCGCCTCGGAAAACGACATGAACAGGACGCCCATGTCCGCCAGCTTCTTCTGGTGGGTGGTCGCCACCGAAACGCTGTCGAACACCGCGTCGACCGCCACGCCCTCCAGGCGCTTCTGCTCCATCAGGGGAATACCCAGCTTTTCGTAGGTCGCCAGGATTTCCGGATCGATCTCGTCGATGCTCTTGGGCTTTTCCTTCTGCTTGGGCGCCGAGTAGTAGCTGATCGCCTGTAGATCCGGCTCGGCGTACTGCACCTTCTGCCAGCGGGGCGGCGTCAGGGTCAGGAAGTGGGCATAGGCCTTCAGCCGAAACGCCAGCAGCCAGTCCGGTTCGTTCTTCTTGTGGGAGATGAAGCGGATCACGTCCTCGTTCAGGCCGGGCGGCACCGTGTCGGCGTCCACGTCGGTCACGAAGCCCCACTTGTACTCCTGATCGGACAGCTCCTGGAGCATTTTCTTTTCGTCGCTCATTTCTTCCTCACAGGCTTTGCAGGTCCCGGGCAATCGAGCCGGTCATGTTCTGCAGGCTGATTCCCTGCAGCGTGCCAAGCAGCTGCCGGTTGATCCAGTTCCAGTTCGGCTTGAGACCGCAGGCAACCTCCAGTTCGCAGGCACAGCCGGATTCCCCGGCGCATTCGGTGACCGCGATCGGGCCTTCGAGGGCCTCGAACATCTCCGCCAGGCTGATCTGTTCAGGCTGCCGGGCCAGAGTGTAGCCACCGGTCGCACCACGCGTAGACACCAGAAGTTCTCCGCTGGTCAGCAGCTTCAGAACCTTGCTCACCGTTGGCAGCGGCAGCCCCATGGTCGCCGACAGGTCACGGGCGGTCACCGGCTCCAGGCTGCCCTGCCGCGCCAGGCAGGTCATCAGCCCGATACCATAATCCGTAAGTTTGGAGACCTTCAACATGACTTAACCAACCGTTCAGCAAGCGTTTGTGCGCCACTCATTCATCTAGTACCATTTTAGTACCCTATAGGCAAGGGAAACTTAGCTCCGATTCCCTTCCCGCGCAAGAAAAGGCTGAGGAAATCTGATCCTGCCGATTTCCGGGGTTGTTCCTATGCTGACCAAAGGGGGATCAGGCGGCGATGATCCCAATGGGAGGACACAGAGTGGAACGACGCACGTTTATCCGTAATGCCGGTTTGGTGACCACCTGGGCGGGAATCAGTGTGATTCTGCACGGCTGCAGCGATGACGACCCGGTAGCCCCCGCAGCCGGCGCCGGCAGTATCGTCGACCGGATCGGTGCCGGCGCCCGGGTGCAGGTTCTCAGCAGCAGCAACAGTGGCCACTCACACACGGTCACTTTCAACTGACCGGCAAGGAAACGGCCCGCCTCCACTGGAGACGGGCCGTCACTTGCACACAGAGCCAAGCTCAACCGGCTGTTACCGGACGAGCATCGGCGCGATCACCACGCTGATGACGGACATCAGCTTGATCAGGATATTCAGGCTCGGGCCCGACGTGTCCTTGAACGGATCGCCGACGGTGTCGCCAACGACGGCCGCGTGGTGGGCATCACTGCCCTTGCCCCCGAAGTGGCCACCCTCGATATGCTTCTTGGCGTTGTCCCAGGCACCACCGGCGTTGGACTGGAACAGGGCCAGCAGCACACCGGTCGCCGTCACGCCCGCCAGCATGCCACCCAGCATTTCCGGCCCGGCAATGAAACCGACCAGCACCGGCGCCAACACGGCGATCATGCCGGGCACGATCATTTCCTTGATCGCGGCGGCCGTCGAGATATCCACGCAGCGACGGAAGTCGGCCTCGGCCTTGCCTTCCATCAGGCCGGGGATCTCCCGGAACTGCCGGCGCACTTCCTCGATCATGCTGAAAGCGGCGCGGCCCACGGCGTCCATGGCGAAACTGCTGAACAGGAACGGCAGCATCGAGCCAAAGAACAGACCGACCAGCACCGTCGGATTCAACAGATCGATGCTTTCGAGGCCGACAATGTGCTGATAGGCACTGAACATGGCCAGCGCCGTCAGGGCGGCCGAGCCAATGGCAAAACCCTTGCCGATCGCGGCAGTCGTATTGCCCACAGCATCCAGTTTGTCGGTGCGCTTGCGCACCTCCTCGCCCAGTCCGGCCATCTCGCTGATGCCGCCGGCGTTGTCGGCGATCGGGCCGTAGGCGTCCACGGCGAGTTGAATGCCGGTGGTCGAGAGCATACCCAGCGCCGCGATGGCGATGCCGTACAGGCCGGCGTACTTGAAGGACACCAGAATCACGATACCCAGCACGATGATCGGCAGAGCCGTCGACTGCATGCCCAGGCCCAGACCGCTGATGATGTTGGTCGCCGCACCGGTCTCACTGGCCCGGGCGATGCCCAGCACCGGCTTGCGGTCCTCAGCGGTGTAATATTCGGTGATCATGCCGATGGCGATTCCACCGGCCAGGCCGACGATCGTGGCCAGGAACACGCCCATGGGCGTGAAGGTCTGTCCGTGGAAGACCCACTCGGCGGGCAGCATCTGCTGGATCACGAAGTAGGAAAGAACCATCATGATGCCACCGGCGCCGAAGGTACCGATGTTCAGGGCCGCCTGAGGATTGCCACCCTCCTTGGTGCGCACGAAGAAGGTTCCGATAATCGAGACCACAATGCCGGCCGCAGCGAGCACCAGCGGCAACAGCACCGCGTTGATGTTCCCGGGCAGGAAGGCCACACCCAGAATCATCGAGCCCACGATCGAGCCCACATAGCTCTCGAACAGGTCGGCGCCCATGCCGGCCACGTCACCCACGTTATCGCCCACATTGTCGGCAATCACGGCGGGATTGCGCGGGTCGTCTTCCGGAATCCCGGCTTCGACCTTACCGACCAGATCAGCGCCCACATCGGCCGCCTTGGTGTAGATGCCGCCGCCCACGCGGGCGAACAGGGCGATCGAACTGGCGCCCAGCGAGAAGCCGGAAATCACCTGAATGACGCGCTCGGTTCCCCAGGCATCACCGTAGAGCTTCATGTAGACCAGATAGAGCAGGCTGAGGCCGAGCACGCCCAGGCCCACGACCACCATGCCCATGACCGCGCCACCGCTGAAGGCCACCGCCAACGCCTTGTTCAGGCTGGTGCGGGCCGCACTGGTAGTGCGCACATTGGCCAGCGTCGCGATGCGCATGCCGAAGTAGCCGGCCAGCCCGGAAGCCACGGCACCCAGCACGAAGGACACGCCGATCAGCCAGTGGGAACTGGCGACATTGGCATTGCCCACGGCCAGCATCACACCGACAATCGCCACGAATACGGCGAGCACACGGTACTCTCGGCTCAGGAACGCCATGGCGCCTTCCTGGATGTGACCGGCAATCCTCTGCATGTTTTCGTCACCGGCATCCTGCCCCTTGACCCACTGGGCCTTGAACAGGGCAAAAACGAGCGCCAGCACACCGGCGGCGGGGATGAGATAAATCACACTTTTCCTCCTGCAGGAAATTGAAGCACGGGGTGGTCAATGTCGGATCACCGGCGCGGAAGACCCGCCTGCGAATCCTAAAAGAGCAGACGCCCGCGAAGAAACGTCTGCTCTGAAATCGGACAAATTCTAGCAGAACCAACCGGCCAAAGCAAGGCTTAACCGGGGAAACTTGCGGCAAACAAACTATTTGCCATCAATTCCAACCAGTTCCACGTCAAAGCAAAGGGTCGCATTGCCCGGGATCTTCGGCGGATTGCCTTGCTTGCCATAGGCCATGATCGGTGGAATGATCAGGCGCGCTTTAGTCCCGACCTTCATGCCCTCCAGGCCCATATCCCAGCCCGGGATCACCATGCCGGCGCCCAGGGTGAACTTGTAGGGCACGCCGCGACTGAGAGAAGAGTCGAACTCTTCGCCCTTCGCACCGTTCTCCCAGACCCAGCCGGTGTAGTCCACACTGATCTGGTCGCCAAGTTCGGCGACCGGGCCGGAGCCCTCGCTGAGGACCTCGGTGTCCACGGTCCCGATGCTCTCGATCTCGATATCAAAAAACAGCGTGGCCGCCGGCGGAATCACCGGCGGGTGGCCCTTCTCGCCGTAAGCGTACTCCGGCGCGATGATCAGGCTGCGCTTGCCCCCGACGTGCATGCCGGGCACGCCGCGCTCCCAGCCCGAGATCACCATGCTGCGGCCCAGCGGGAAGGCGATGGGCTCGCCGCGGTCGTAGGAAGAATCGAACTTGTCGCCCTTCTTGCCGTCTTCATAGATATAACCCGCGTAATGAGCCACGATGAAATCGTCAGCCTGGACTTCGGGGCCCTGGCCGAGGGTCGAATCCACATAACTCAGGCCAGGTGTGATCTCGGTCAGGCCTACTTCCTCTTCACTATTGCAGCCGGCCAGGCCGATCCCGATGATCAGCACTCCCGCCAGCATCAACAAATTAACATTACGCATGGTCTTCCCTTCGCTCTCAGGCATTCGGATTGCGGGACGCGGTGATCGCTTCCCGGTTATTGCGGATGTATTCCCAGACCAGGACCACGAACAGGGACCCGAAGAAAGCCAGGACGGTCAGGATCACGGCCGCCCGTTTCTTGCGGGGCCGCACCGGCTTGTCAGAAACCGAAATCGTACCGACACGCTCCAGCGGTGAGATCAATTCGACCTTCACCTGCTCGGTCTCCAACTCGTTCTTCAACACGTCGCGCTCGTGCGGCAGATCCTTGGCCAGCGTGATATTCAAGTCCGTGATCTTCTGCCGGACGTCCTCTTTCTTCTTGGAGATCTGGATCTTCTGCAGCAAGCGGATACGCTCGATTTCCAGTTTATTGGTCGTGATGCGGGCCGTCAGGCTGTCGGCGTGCACGGTCTGCTCGCTGATGAAGGTCGTCAGATCGTTGACCGTCAACAACAGATCCCCCACCCGGCCGGCCTGCTCGCGAGTGGCCGTCTGCTTGAGGACCTCGACGACCGGATCTGCGCCGGTGCCAGCGGTACCGCCGGCGCGGCCGGACTGTTCCTGTCCCAGCGCCACCGTCAACACCTTCTCGGCTTCGGACAGCCGGCGCCTGGCCGTGGCCACGTCCGCCCGGGCCGTCTTGACCGCCTCGGCGATCCAGATATTGTCCGCTTCGCGGGTCTTCAGATCAATCTCGAGTTCCTGTTCCTCCAGATCGATGATCGTCAACTCACGTTCCTGTTGGGCGATCTCCAGATCGATCCGCTCCGCCTTGGCGTCGACCAGTTCGATGTCCCGCCGGAGCTTGCGCATCATTGATCGTCCGCGGCGCAGCGTCAGGTGCAGCGAACTGCCCATACTGTCAGCCATGGCCTGCCGATTGAAACCGATGATGGCCTCATCCAGAGTGGCGACGGCCAGCGACGGGCTGCGCGCCAGGTTCGTCAGGGTGATCACGTCGCCGCCCGCGACGAAATTCAGACTCGGAACAAAAGTCGCGTCGATGACCGGTGCTGTCTTCATCCCCTTGAACTCCGGCATCGTCTTGAATTCTTTCCAATACAGACGACTGGCAAACCAGTTGGTGATATCCTCCAGCGCCCACTCGCGATTGGGCAGGCCATCGGGCCGGTAGCTGACCACGCCCGGCCGCACCTGGGCCGTGGCCCGATAAAGCGGCTTAACGATGACGCCGTAGCCGATGCCCGCGACCAGCCCCAGCAGAGTCAGCCCGGCAATGACCAACCGCCCCCGGTAGAAGATGTTGAGCAACCCGGGAAGGGTCAGCAAGCCACCGTCGTCGTACGAATTCTGATTGTCGTTCAAGTCCTGCTCCTTCAGGCTCAGCCCAGTATATCCTTGAGCCGGTCGCTCGACGCGGCCAGGACCTGATCATGCAGTGAATTCCCGTGGGAGTCCATGGTAACCACGACAGGAAACCGCTCCACCTGGAATTCCCAGATGGCCTCGGGCGAGCCGAACTTCTCGGCCAGGTGAACATTCGGCACGTCAACCACCCGTTCGGCCAGAACCTGGGCCGCGCCGCCGACAGCGTGAAAATACACCGCGCCGACTTTCTGGCAGTATTTCAGGGTCTTGGGCCCCATGCCGCCCTTGCCGATCACCGCGCGGATGCCATACTGCTCCATCAGTGGTCCCTGGTAGGGCTCTTCCCGGATGCTCGTGGTCGGCCCGGCGGCCTTGACGACCCACTTGCCCTTCTCCTTCACCACGACCGGGCCGCAGTGATAGATGATACTGTCCTTCAGGTCCACCGGCGGTTTGCCGCCGTCGTGCAGGTACTTGTGCACGGCGTCGCGGCCGGTGTAGATCAGGCCCGTGATCTCGACCTTGTCGCCAACCTTCAGGGCCCGGATTTTCTCTTCCGTAAACGGTGCTTCGAGCAACATCTGCCGACCTCCTAGGATTCGTAGAGCCAACGCGAGATCTTCCCGCCTTCGCCCATCTGGAAACCATTGCGCCGGAAGGCCCAGCACATGTACGCCACGGACACGAAGAAAGACGCGGGCACCCGGTTGCGGTGCGTGATCTTCACGCCCAGCAAGGTGGTCTCGCCGCCGAAGCCCATCGGGCCGATGCCCAGGCTGTTGGCTTCCTTCATGATCTGTCGCTCGAGTTTGGCCAGACGCTTGTCGTCGTTCTTGTCGTCCAGCAGGCGGAAGAGCGTTTCCTTGGCCGCCACGTAGCCCGAACCGCGGTCGCCGCCGACACACACACCGAGGATGCCGGGCCCGCAGCCCTTGCCCTGGGCGTTGACCACCGCGTCCAACAGGCAGCGGCGCACACCCTCGAGATCACGCCCGGCGCCGATCCGGTTGTCCGGCAGGCTGTACTGGGCGCTCATGTTCTCGGAGCCGCCGCCCTTGAGCATCATCTTCACGGTCAGGGACTTGCCCTTGGCCGGATGGAAATGGTAGGCCGGATTGCCGGGCCCCAGGTTGTTGCCCGAGTTCACGCCGGTGATCGAATCGACCGAGTTCTGGCGCAGATAGCCGACCTTGGTCGCCTTGACCACGGCCCGCTCGTAGGTCTTGCGGAACGTCTTCTCGTCGCACCACGACGGCAGTTCCGCGTAGCAGATGATCGTGCCGGTGTCCTGGCAGATCGGCAGCGAGTTGACCTTCGCCATGCCGATGTTGTCGCTGATCACCTGCAGGGCGTACTGCCCCGAAGAATCCTTCTTTTCCTTCCGCAGGCCCTTGGCTATGGCCTGCTTCACGTCACCCGGCAGCTCGGCCGAGGTGCGGCGGATCAGTTCCAGCAGGTTGGCCTGCAGGATCTTGGTCTCCATGGTGGCTCCTTGGTATGCAGAGGGGCTGAGCACTGTGAAATGGCTCTCAACAGCATAGTAGCCTCCGCCGGAACGGAGGTCAACCGCAGGGCGGGCCGCCGCTGAACAGTTGTTCCCGGCCCAGGATTCGGCTATCTTCCACCCGTTCCCCGAGACAACCCGCGAAACAGGAGACTCCCGTGAAGTACTTGTTGCTCGGCGCCGGCCTGCAGGGCACCGCCATCGCTTTTGATCTGCTGAACCAGGCGGATGGCACCACTGATCTGACGATTTTTGACGCCAATGCCGAAGCCCTGGCTGCCTTGAGCGCCCGCCTGGACGACCCGCGCGTGCAGACAACGTGCGGCGATGTGCGGGACGCCGCAGTCGTCGGCCCCCTGCTGGCAGCCGCCGACGTGGCGATCAGCGCCGTCAACTACTGGTTCAACGCCGATCTGGCCGGCCTCGCGGTCGAAAACCGCGCCCACTTCCTGGACCTCGGCGGCAACAACGACATCGTGGCGCGGGAATTCGAACTGGACGCGGCCGCCCGCGAAAAGGGCGTTTCGGTTGTGCCGGACTGCGGTCTGGCCCCCGGTCTGGCCGGCATTCTGGGCTACTACCTGGTCGACGGCATGGCCCGCCCCGAGAGCCTGAAGCTACGGGTCGGCGGCTTGCCCGCCGCGCCCCGGCCGCCGATGAACTACAAGATCGTGTTTTCGGTGCAGGGCCTGATCAACGAGTACATCGAGCCCGCCGTGGTCATCCGCGACGGCAAGCTGCAGACCGTTCCGTCGTTGAGCGAGCTGGAAACCCTCACCTTTCCCGCGCCCTTCGGCGAACTGGAGGCTTTCCAGACCAGCGGCGGCACCTCGACCCTGCCCCGGACCCTGCTGGGCCGCGTGCCGCAACTGGACTACAAGACCATCCGCTACAAGGGCCACTGCGCCCAGTTCCGCCTGCTGCACGAGTTGGGCCTGACCGACCGCAAGCCGCTGGAGTTTGCCGGCGGCCAGGTCAGCCCCCGCGAAATGCTGGCCCGGGTCATGGACCGGACCCTGACCGTACCGGGTGCGGATGTGGTTCTGGTGCTGTGCACGGCCGAAGGCTACGACGAATCGGGCACCGCGGTGCGCCGCTCGATCCTGATCATCGACCATCACGACGCGGTCAACGACATCTCGGCCA
Organism: Candidatus Krumholzibacteriota bacterium; assembly: GCA_024277025.1. Lineage (GTDB taxonomy): Bacteria > Krumholzibacteriota > Krumholzibacteriia > LZORAL124-64-63 > LZORAL124-64-63 > JAGRNP01. Next base: position 36,719 of record JAJRWA010000053.1, read on the forward strand.
TGATGAGGATGACCGGCTATCCGGTGGCGATCATCGCGGCCATGCTGGCCAGCGGCGAGATCGACGCGCCGGGCGCCCAGTGCCAGGAAGCGGTCGTGCCGGGCCGGCGGATGATCGCCGAACTGCAGCGGCGCGGCGTGGAGCTGGCCGAATTCACCAGCGACCCCGGCGAGCCGGATGGCGGCGCGGCCGGCGCATGAAAGCAGTCTGCACCTATTGTGCGGGGAATAAGCACCGCGGCGCCGAGTTGTTGCCGGCGGTGCGGCGGTACAGGAGTGACCGGATCGGCGACCTGCACAAGCTCGCCCGCCGGCAGGGTACCGCCTTCTTTATCCTCTCGGGACGTTTCGGGCTGATCACGGCGGAGCAGCCCATCCCCTGGTATGATCACCTGCTGAGTGCTGATGAAGTGCGGGGTCTGGTGCCGGGCGTGGCCGCAGTGCTGGCTGAGGCGGGCGTGACGGCCATCAGCTTCCACACGGCCGATGCGGCGGTGGCGCCGCAGGTGGCGCCGTACGGCGAGGTGATCCGGCAGGCCTGTCTGCTGTCCGGCCTTGAGTTGGAGATCGTGATATTGCCCGGTGATCCGCTCTAGGTCATCCCGGCCAGGAAGCGCTCCCAGCGCGGCTTGAAGTGGTGCTCGAAATCCAGCGACCAGACCGTGCCCTGCACCCGGCCCACTATTTCGTCCCGCGAGACGAAACCGAAGTAGCGCGAGTCGGCGCTGTTGTCCCGGTTGTCCCCCATCATGAAGAAGTTGTCCGGCGGCACGGTGAGCGGGCCAAAGTCACGCAAGGCCCGGCGGCCCGGCGTGATGGCCACGACGTGGGGATGGTCCGGCAGGTTCTCGGTGTAGAAGATCTTGTCGGCGGCATCCGGCCCCATGGCCGCGCTGATGGCCGCCACATCGGCCGCGGTGTAGGACACCGGTTGCCCATTGAGAATCAGCTGGCTGCGGCGCATCTCCAGCACGTCACCCGGCACGCCGACCACGCGCTTGACCAGGCGCACGCCGTCGGCCGGCGACCAGCAGGTAACGATATCGCCGCGGGCGGGCCGGCTCCAGGTCGCGACGCGCGTGCGGGTAAACGGGATTTTCAGGTCGTAGGCCAGCTTGTTGACGAAGATGCGGTCGCCGATCAGGATCGTGGGCTTCATGCTGCCGGTCGGCACGTCGTTCCAGTCGGCGATGGCCGAACGGAAGGAGAACGCCACCATCGCGGTGAGGATGAGCGTGAGGGCGCCGCTGCGGCGGAGCCAGTGGAAGAGGCGTCGGATTCGGTTCATCGGTGGCTCCTGGCTGGGGTTCGGGTGGGATACGCCCAGGCCGCGGATTGGTTCCCGGGCCGGGTTCAATCTCAGTCAGGAAAGCTCTCCACCCGCCTTCACCCGGACATCCAAGAACGGGAACCGCCGATTAGGGGCTGGGCCACTGACCTTGACTTATTCCCGATCATATTCGAGGGAAGGGTGCCGGTCCGGATCATGAGAGGCTGGTTACACGGTTCAGCTGGCACACCTTCTCACCTATAGGTTGCCTTTACAGTCCCCCACTCTTGCGCGTCCACAGGTGTCGCCTGGCCATACTCGATTGTGATTATCGGGTTGCCGGCAAATTCCACATACCCGTAAGACTCGACTCTTACCCCGATATCGATGTCTTCTCCCAACCCGTAACAGTACCAATAGTCGGAACCGGGGACCTCGCTGGCGGAAAAATAGAACGTGCACATGCCGCTATCAAATAGCGGATCACAGGGGGTCGAGCATGGAACCTCAGCGTCGGTCAAGGCAAAATCTCCACCGGTTTCCTGATACCAGGTGCCGATATTCCGCTGCAATCCATCCGCACGAACACTCAAGTCAACCTCCGTCCACACGACAAAACCAGTCTCGATACAAAGCGACTCAGGGTCGGGATTGGAACAATCCACACATACATGGTCGCCCATGTGCGCCACTCCAGAAACCGTCATCGTGATCGATTCGACTTCAACACCTGTGACGCCCAAATCGACCATGTACGACTCCTCTCCCAAAGGGTATTCAAATTGGAAAACCTCAGCAGAAGATTGCTCTGCGCACCAACACACAGTGAGAAAAACAAACCAAATATATTCTCGGCGTATCTTGCTTGCGATGTTCGGCACTATATTGCCTCTCTTTGTCCGATGTTGGCTTCAGCTGCAAGCGTGGCTGGCGCAGCTTGTGCGCCAGCACAAGGCGTGATAGACGCGATTGTCGGGTGCAAGCGCTTTCTATGTTTCGCTCGCTTCAATCACTTTAAGTGAAACACCACCAGCACTTTTCCATGCCTTAAGCCCGTTGGAACTACCGCCACGCACCATGGCGGCCGCAGTACTAGGGCTACCAAATTCCACGTCCCGAGTGAAAACTAGATGCTGCCCATCGGCCTTGAGTAGCCCTTTTTCGACTAGGTGCTCGCGCTTTTTTCTCATACGCGTTGCCGAAGGGCGGTGCTCCAACACTGCTTGAGAACCGGCAAAAACTGTGAACCCCCCAGACGACCTCTTACCACTCGCAGTTAGCCCTTTAATTTTGCAATAGAGAATGTCCTCTTCTCGACTCTGACCTTCAATGGAGGTGCCGAAATCCATAACCCCAAGGACAGGTAGCAGCTGCAACATTTTCTGCAAAAATATATCCATTTCTGCCTCGTCGGACTCGGGTAGCTTCGAGCCGCTATTGGCAGAATTCATGAGTTTAGAAGTGGATGTCTCTGCCGCGTGTCGTATCAACTTGCCTTCCAAGTAGCGTATGTGCGATTTAGTCAGATTTTCATCCTTAGAAACGAAGACTGTAACTGCATTCCAATAGTCAGTAGCCGAATGACTCTTCAAACGATTGGCAACGTTCTCAGCTTCGCCAATGTAAATTGCATTATCTCCAGAGTCAGAATCAACGCCCGACAAGAAGTACACACCAGGGTTCGACAACTCAGCACGCTTCAGCAACGCCGCCAATTCGTTACGTGGAGCAGCGACGGCCTTTCCAGACCAATTGGACAGTTCGGCAGTACGTAGACCCTTAGGAGACCCGTGAACCAAGAAAATTTTGATAGTGGCCGCATCCATGAATAGCTCCTAGTAAACATAGCAGGTAATATACCCTACCCCCTACTCCCCAACCCCAGCCAACAAGTCCTTATGCACCGTAAACGACAACATCTTCAACCGCACATAGTCCCCCGACCAGAAGTAATACCCTTTGTACTCACCCAAGCGGCTCGACCGGTTCGAATCCTTCACCAGATACCAATCCTGTCCGTCCAGCTGCGTGTACCCGACCAGATGGATCCCGTGATCGTCACTGGTGGTCCCATTGACGATCCGGAACTCCCGACTCCCCTGGTTGATCGCGTCCGCGGGGATGTCCCACTCCGGCACGATCGCCGTGTCGAACTTGCCGTCCATCCCCGGTTCGCTGTTGTCCCCGCCGATGGAAATCGTGTAGCCGCTGGTCAACGCCGTCTTGATCACGCCGTAGAATTCGTCCAGCGGCAGGTTCAGATAGGTATCAACCCGCCGCCAGTTGTCATGCACATCCAGCAGCACGTCCTCATAGAAAGGCGTGTCCAGCCGTGAGACGACGCCGCGGTAATCGTCCATTTCCAACTGCATGACGTCGGTCAGGAACTCGCGCGGCGTGTACTGGCGGCCCTCCCAGGTCACCGTTGTCGGCGGTTTGCCCAGATACTTGTC
>JAJRWA010000054.1 GCA_024277025.1 Candidatus Krumholzibacteriota bacterium
GAAGGCTGCATTCCCTCGAAGGCCCTGATCAACGCGGTCGAGGTCAAGGAGGCGGCCCTGCAGGCCCGGCAGTTCGGCATGAAGTTCAGCGGCCTGGAGATCGACGCGGGCAAGCTGCGGGCCTGGACCGATGACGTGGTGCAGGGGCTGAGCGACGGCATCCGCGGCCTGCTCAAGCGACGGGACGTGACGATCATCCAGGGCCATGCCCGTTTCGAGTCGGCGACCAGCCTGTCGCTGGAAGGCGGCGAGGTCAGCGGCGTTGATTTCGAACAGGCGATCATCGCCACCGGTTCCAGCCTGAACCGTCTGCCCGAGGGCATCGTCGATTCCGTCTGGTCCAGTGCCGACGCCCTGAAGCTGCCGGCGGTGCCGGAGAGCCTGCTGGTCGTCGGTGGCGGCTATATCGGCCTGGAGATGGGCCTGGTCTACCAGGGCCTGGGCTCGCAGGTGTCAGTGGTCGAGTTCTTCCCCCGCCTGTTGATGGGCGCGGATCACGACCTGGTCGACGTGATGGTCAAACATGTCGGCGAACGCCTCGAGGACATCATGCTCGACAGCCGGGTCAAGGAGATCAAGGAGGTCGAGGGCGGCTTCGACGTGGATATCGAGGTCGGCGGCCGGACGGTGACCAAACACTTCGCCCAGGTGCTGGTGGCCATCGGCCGGCGGCCCAACACCGACGACATCGGACTGGAGAACACCAGGGTCCGCACCGACGACAAGGGCTTCATCATCACCGACGAGGAATGCCGCACCGCCGAGGCCAACATCTTCGCCATCGGCGACGCCGCCGCGGGCCCGATGCTGGCCCACAAGGCCAGCCGCGAGGGTAAGGTCGCGGCCGAGGCCATCTACGGCGGCGACGTGGCCTTCGACAACCGGGCCATCCCGGCGGTGGTCTTCACCGACCCGGAAATCGCCTGGACCGGCCTGACCGAACGCGAAGCCGAGGAACAGGGCATCGAGGTGAATATCGGCCGCTTCCCACTGAGCGCACTGGGGCGCGCCCGCACGCTCGGCCGTACCGACGGACTGGTCAAGATGATCGCCGATCCGCGCAGCGGCGCCGTCCTGGGGGTGGGCATCGTCGGCCCCATGGCCAGCGAGTTGATCGCCGAAGGCACCCTGGCCATCGAAATGGGCGCCACCCTCGAGGACATCATGGTCACGATCCACCCCCACCCCACCCTGAGCGAGGCGATCATGGAAGCGGCCGAGGTGGCCGCCGGGGAAGCGGTGCACATCAACCCGCCGCGCAAGGTCCGCTGAGGTGGACCTGCCGACGATCCCCTACGATCTGGACGACGAACTGATTGCGCGGACCCGGGCCGATGGCCAACCACGGGTCCGCGTCTATCGTTTCGACCAGGTGGCGGTGGTCATCGGCCGGGGCGGGCATCAGGACCTGGAACTCCACACCGGAAACATCGCTGCCGATGGCATCCCCCTTTACAAGCGACCCGGCGGCGGTTGCAGCGTTGTGCTCGATCCGGGCAACCTGATTGTCTCGCTGGCTTTGCCTTTGCCGGGCATCGGCCTGATCAGGACCGCCTTCGCGGCGATCAGCGAGTGGGTGATTGCCGGCCTGGCTGAATGCGGGGTTTCGGGTGTGGAGCAGCACGGAGTGTCGGATCTGGTCCTGAACGGACGCAAGATCGGGGGCTCCTGCGTGTACCGCACTCGGGGTTTGCTTTACTACTCGACGACCCTCCTCTGTGACCAAAATGTCCCCCTGGTGGGCAGATATTTGCAGCACCCACCGCGCGAACCGGAGTACAGGCAAGGCCGCCCTCATGACCAGTTCATGGGATCTTTAACGGACCTCTGCGGGATAGATCTAGACGGTGATTTTCCGAGTGAGATTAACTGCAAATTGGACAAGATCTTGCCCGTTCTGGCCCGGATTCCTGCGGAATAGGGCGAAAAATGCCAAACCAAGGCTTTCCTTTTGCAAATACCTAATGGTAATATACGCAGTTGGGAGGGGGAGGCCTTTAGGGAGATAAGGGCCAGCATTATGAACGGTGCTTACCTACCCGACAACAAAGAAGCGCATCCGGCAAAAGGGAGAAACGAAAGTGTTGCAAATGGAAAAAGGCAGTGACGTCATTCGCCTGCTGATCGTGGATGATCACCCGCTTGTTCGTTCCGGCATCCGCGCCCTCATTGAAATGGAGGACGACCTGGGTGTCTCGGGCGAGGCCGAGGATCACCGCGAAGCAATGGACGCCATAGCCGCGGACAAGCCGGATATGGTGCTGGTGGATATTTCCCTCAAGAACAGCAACGGGCTGAATTTGTTGAAGGAAATCACCCAGACCTATCCCGAGATGATGACCCTTGCGGTCTCCATGCACGACGAGTACACCTACGCCATCCGCTGCCTGAAGGCCGGGGCCAAGGGGTACATCATGAAGCAGGAAGGCACCGAGAAGATCCTCGAGGCCATCCGCGCCGTCCTGGACGGCAAGACCTACCTCAGTCCGATGATGACCCAGGCCGCTGTGGACCAGCTCGGAGCCGGCAAATCGCCCGCCGGTGCTTCGCCTGTCGAAGCCCTCAGCAACCGCGAGCTGGAACTCTTCCAGCTGACGGGTCAGGGGAAAGAAATCTCCGAAATCGCCGAGATCATGAACATCAGCCCCCGGACGGTTGAAGTTCACCGCTCGCACATCAAGAAGAAGCTGGGCCTGCGCACCTCGACGGACATCTTCCAGATGGCCTACGAGTGGTTGCGGTCGTCTGGGATGCAGCCGTAGGGGCGGCGTTCCGGTCGACAGGTTCAGATAAACGAAGGCCCTCGATGTCCTCCTGCGTGCGGATTACGAGGGCCTTCGTTTGTCTGAACCTGTCGGGCGCAGTGGCGCCGAAGATTGGACGGGGCCACCACCAAGCATTAATTTGCCCGCTACTTGCCCACTTGCGCCACAGCCAGTCCCCGCTTCTGCAGCAGAGCGACAATGCCGTTCTCACCGGCGTAGTGGCCGGCACCGACGGCCATGAAGATGTCCGTGTCTCCGTCCAGCCAGGCAGCCACCGAGTCGGCCATGGCCACGTTGCGGTCGTCCAGCAGCGTGCGGTAGAAGGCAACCATTTCGGGCGTGTCGCCGATCTCGGACTGCAGGAAACGATCCAGGCCCTCGGCGTCTCCATCCTGCCAGTAGCCGATCATCTCGGCGGTCTCGGCCTTGATGTCCACGGTCTGGTCAAGGAACTCGGCGACCAGGATGTCGTCCAGGGTGTCGTCGATCTCCAGGAAGAGATCAAGTTGATCGGCGACCGTTTCCAGTGAGCGGATTTCCTTGCCCGCGGCCTTGGCCGCGTCCAGGAAATGCTTGTCGATGCCCAGCTCGGGATCGAAACCCTGCTTCTGGTAGGCGTCCATGACCAGCATCATGGCCACGATGCCGGGCTTGAATTTCTGGTACATGGCCAGCGGAACGTTGTTCTCCTGGGCATATGTTTCCAGCCGGGCATAGAGTGCCGGCTCAAGGCGTGTCTGCAGGGTCTCGTCACCCGGCAGCATGCCCTTCTGCATCATCAGCATGGCCGATTCCTGCAGCACCGCCGGGTCGGTCATGTCCACTTCCACGGCCAGGACCGAAGCGGCGGCGAAAGCCTTTTCATAGGGGTCGGCCAAGGGAAAAAAACCTGCCTGCCCGACGTGGATCGACCCGACCATGGTCACGGTCGCGGTCGCGGATTCGGCCTGCCACATGAACAGCTTGTCGCCGGCGGTCGCGGTTTGCACCGCGACCACCAGCAACAGTATCACCAGAGCCGTCAATCGGCGCTGGCCCTTCACTTGCCGGTACCCGATTTCAGGTAGCGATAGAAATCCGAATCCGTCGAAAGCACGAGATTCGTCTCGTCGTCCAACGTCGTTTCATACGCTTTCATGGTCATCATGAACTCGTAGAAATCCCGCGTCTCGGGCGACCGGTTGTACGACTTGGCGTAGATGTTGGTCGCCTCGGCGTCAGCGTCACCCTTGATCTTCTGGGCCGTACGGTAGGCTTCCGAACGAATCCGCAGCAACTCCTTGTCCTTCTCGCCCCGGATGCGGAAGGCCTGCCCCTGGCCCTCGCTGCGGAAGCGGTCGGCGATGCGCTGGCGCTCGGAGATCATCCGCTCGTACACCTTGCGCTGCACCTCGTTGACGTAGTTGATGCGCTTGAATTCCACGTCCAGGATCTCGATGCCCAGATCCGCCGTACGGGTCCGGCTCTTGGCCAGGATCTCGTCGCGGATGTCGGTGCGGCCCTTGCCGATCTGGATCAGCACCTTCTCGTCCTCGGGCACGCCCTCGGTCTGGGCCGGCGTGCGGTTGCTGGTGCGCACGACCTGCACCACATCGTAACTGGCGATGGCGTTACGCGTCTCGCCGTCGAGAATATCGTCCAGACGGGTCTGGGCGCCACGCTAGTCCCTGAGGCGCTGGAAGTACAGCAGCGGGTCGGTGATGCGCCAGCGCGCGTACATGTTGACCCAGATGAAGCGCTTGTCGCGCGTGGGCAGCTGGTTGGGGTCGCCGTCCCACTCGAGGAAGCGTTTCTCGAAACGGTGCACGTGCTGGATCATCGGCAGCTTGAACTTCAGGCCCGGCGTCAGCACCGGGTCGCCCACCGGCTTGCCGAACTGGGTGATGATGACCTGCTCGGGCTCCTTGACCACGTACATGGAGTTGGCCAGGACCAGAACTACAATCACAATGAGGGGAAACATCAGCCTCTTCATGCTACTTGCCTCCCTTGTCTGCGGACTGCATCTGGTTGAGATTCAGCAGGGGCAACAGACCCTTCAGCTCGTTGTCCACGATCACCTTGCCCTGCACCCGGGGCAGCACCCTGGTCATGGTCTCGAGGTACATCCGGTTGCGTGTCACTTCGGGGGCCTTGCGGTAGGCCCCGTACAGGGCGTCAAAGAGCGTCGCGTCACCCTGCGCCCGGTTCACCCGGTCCAGAGCGTAACCCTCGGCCTCGTTGACCGTCTGCAGGGCCGCGCCCTTGGCTTTGGGGATCTCGCGGTTGTACTCGGACTGGGCCTGGTTGATCAGTTTCTCCTTCTCCTGCTGGGCCTCGTTGACCGCGTTGAAGGAGGGCTTGACCGGATCGGGCGGGTTCACGTCCTGCAGCACGACCTGATCGACACTGATGCCGGTCTCGTACTTGTTCGCCAGTTCCTGCAGGCCGGTCTGCACCTGCAAAGCGACCTCGGCCCGACCGATCGTGAGCACCTCATTGACGGTGCGGTCACCGATCACCCGGCGCATCACCGCCTCGCTCATGTCGCGGAAGGTCTTGTCCACGTTGCGTACCTGGAAAAGGTACTTGTACGGGTCGACGATGCGGTACTGGACCACCCACTCGACCATGGCGGCGTTCAGGTCGCCGGTCAGCATGTTCGCCTCTTCGGCGTAGGGCTTGGTCGAGTACTGGCTCTTGACCCCGGCGCGCACGGTGCGGAAGCCGAATTCAGCCTTGAGCTGCCGCTGGATAGGCACCTTGAGCACCTGCTCGACACCAAAGGGGATCTTGAAATGCAGTCCGGGCGGGGAGCTGCGGACGTACTTGCCGAACTGCAGCACCAGGCCCGTCTCTTCGGGATCGATGGTGTAGAAACTGGTCAGCACCAGCACCAGCACCAGGGCCACGCCGCCAATCAGGCGCAGCTTGCCGCCGTCGAAGCGGGGCAACTTGATCTCGGGAATCTGGGGGCCTTCGGGCTCGTCGAAGGGATTGCGGTCGGTCATTTCGGCTCATCCTCCAGGATAGGGCCTGTCGTGTCTAGGAAACGATTCTGCACAGAATGTACAGCCAACTACCCGGATCGACACGCTTTATTCGGCGGCGCTGGAAGTGTGGTCGTGAATGATGCGCCAGCCCGCGGGGAACCGACGCCAAATCAAGGTGAACAGACCACTCGGCGTATCGTCTTCACGATTGAGACGCCAGCGGCCGACGCGGTGAGCAGCAGGGCCGGCACAAGCACGCGGTTCATGGGGACTCTCCTTGGGGGGCGGACAGCCGAAACAGCTCACGGGCGTTGGCGGTGGTAGCGGCCGCCAGCCGGAACAGCGGCTCGTGCCGAATCGTGACCAGAGCGGCCGCGACATCAGCCACGTGGTGCGGCTCGGTCTCGACGGCGGGCACGTTGTGCAGCCCGATGCCGGGCGCGTCGGTTTCCAGCAACAGCCGCTCCAGGGGCAGACGCAAGGCCGACTTGCGCGGCCGCTTGGCCGTCGGTCGCGTGATCGAGCCGCCAAGGCCCAGATGCAGTCCCGCCCGGATGAACCGCTCCCCCAGATCCGGCCCCCGCGACCAGGCGTGCAACACACCGCGCAGGCGGCCGCCGTGGTTTTCGATGGCGCTGAGCATCTCTTCGAAAGCGCCCCGGCAGTGCAGGATCACCGGCAGGTCGCGGTCAACGGCCAACTGGAGTTGGGCTTCCAGCAGGGGCATCTGTTGCGTCAGGTCTGAAGTATCAATTTTCGTGTCCAGCCCGATTTCGCCGATGGCCACGGCGCTGGTCGCATCGAGCCGGTCGGCCAGGGACGTTGTTATGCCGCCAAAGTTCCCCCCGGGGGGTGATTCGTGGGCCAGCCAGGGGTGGATGCCGTAGGCGGTGTGCAGGCTTGGGTCGGACTCGAAGGGCGTCATCAGGTCCCAGCTGGGCTGGTCGTAGGCCGGGATGATGAGCTCGGTGACGCCGCGGGCGGCGGCGCGGGCCTGGACGGCCGTGGGATCCGCGTCCAGCGGGGACATGTACAGGTGGCAGTGGGTGTCGATCAGTGTCATCTGCCCATTCTAACTGACCGCGAGTTTTTTGCCTCACACAAATTGATAGTCCGGGGCCCCGGCGATACAATGCACGGTGAAGAGCGCCGGGAAATTCGGTTCCACCGGGTGACGCGACAAAGCGACCGTATCATGGAGGGGTCCGTCATGAAGAAGCTATTCCTGCTGACGCTCATACTGCTGGCCGCGTCCGGCTGCGGCAACCAGGCCCAGGAAACAAGCTCCGCGGACGATCCCGCCGCCGGCAAGACCCTCTACTTCGGCGGCGACATCCTCACCATGGCCGGCGACAGGCCGGCCTACGCCGAAGCCGTCCTGACCGACAACGGCCAGATCACTTTCGTCGGCAACAAGCAGGACGCCCTGGCCGCGTGCGCCACCACTCCCACTCTGGTCGACCTCCTGGGCAAGACCATGCTGCCCGGTTTCCTCGACCCCCACAGCCACTTCATGTCCGCGGTGATGATGGTCAACCAGGTCAACGTCGCGGCCCCGCCCATGGGCGACGCCCAGGACATCCCGACCATCCTGGACAAGCTGGCCGCCTTCAAGGCCGAGCGGCAGATCGCCGACGACGACTGGCTGGTGGGCTGGGGTTACGATCAGGATCTGCTCAAGGAAAGGCGGCACCTCACCAAACAGGATATCGACGCCCGCTTCCCCACCAACAAGGTGCTGATCATCCACGTCTCCATGCACGGGGCGGTGCTTAATTCGCCCGCGCTGGCGTGGGCCGGGATCGACGCGTCCACCGAGACACCCACGGGCGGCATCATCGCCCGCCTGCCGGGCAGCAACGAGCCGGCCGGCCTGCTGATGGAAATGGCCTACCTGCCGGTGTTCGGCAAGCTGCCCCAACCGGGCGACGCCGAGTTGATCGACCAGATGCAGGCAGCCCAGCAGATCTACGCCGCCAACGGCTACACGCAGGCCGTCGAAGGCTTCACCCACGTCAAGGACATGGAACTGCTGCAGCGGGCGGCGAGCGCCGGCAAGCTCTTCCTGGACGTGGTCTCGCTGCCGGGCTTCAACGAGATGGACGCCTGGCTGAACAACCCCGCCTATCCCTTTGGCGAGTACCACAACCACCTGAAGTTCCAGGGCGGCAAGTTCACCCTGGACGGCTCGCCCCAGGGCCGCACCGCGTACATGACGACGCCCTACCTGCAGGGCGGCCCGGCCGACGAGAAAGACTGGGTGGGCAACACCTCGATCCCCCGCGACGAGCTGGCCCGGATGGCCAAAGTCATGACCGACAACAATATCCAGATCAACTTCCACGCCAACGGCGATGTGGCCATCGACGACGCGATCTACGCCATCGAGCAGGCCGGGATCACCGCCGACCAGGACCGGCGGCCGATCATCATCCATTCGCAGTTCCAGCGGCCCGAACATCTGGCCCAGTATGTGCAGCTGGGTATCTCGCCTTCCTACTTCACCAACCACGTCTTCTACTGGGGGGATGTGCACATCGGCAACGTGGGCCGCAAGAAGGCCGGCTTCATCAGCCCGCTCAAGGCCGCTCATGACGCTGGCCTGATCACCTCGAACCACACCGATTTCAACGTCACGCCGTTGGATCCGTTCTTCGTGCTGTGGACGGCCATGAAACGCGAGACACGCAGCGGCGAGATCCTGGGGGCGGACCAATGCGTGGACGCGTACACCGCGTTGCAGGGCCTGACCACGGGTCCGGCCTACCAGTTTTTCGAGGAGAACCGGAAAGGGATGCTGAAGGCCGGCCTGCTGGCTGATTTTGTCATCCTGGATACGAATCCGCTGCGAGTCGCCACGGTCGACAACGTGCGCGGAATCAAAGTGCTGGAGACGATCAAGGAAGGCCGAACGATCTATCGGCGGTAGGCAGCACCGTCCACAACATACACGTCGGTTCGCTGCGAACGGGCTTTCCGGGCAGGGCCGACACGTTTATTGCCCAAAAATAAACTCAGATGAACACACGACTTATAGCTGTTTGTGGTTTTTACTTTCAATATCACAAAGCCGCTAAGCAGGGGCGGGGCAACTTCCTGATCCGGTAGAGCAACAGCCACGCCACCACGTCAATGATACTGATATCGGAGATTGTTTGATAGTATCGAAACTTATTGATTTCATTTCTACACCGGGACAGTGTGGTATCGCCCCTCAGGGCCAAGCTGAACTCATGCTCAGAAACGGAGATTGCCATGAGCCACCGGTTCCATTCCCGCTTGCCGTCCCTTATGACCTTTACCACCGCCCTGTGGTTACTCGCCGCAGCGGTCGCCGGCGCCCAGACTGACGAGCATCTTATACTGATCACCAACGACCTCGGCATGCACTGCATGAACCGCGATCACGCCATCTTCTCGGTCCTGCCCCCTTACAACACCCTGCAGGCCCAGGTCATCCGCCGC
>JAJRWA010000055.1 GCA_024277025.1 Candidatus Krumholzibacteriota bacterium
AAGCGACTGAACAGGTTCAAGGCAGCGCTCTCCGTCTTGCGGGAAGTAACCGGGAATCCGTGCCCGGCGTCGGGGACTGGTGTTGTCGGGACCGGTCGGCCCATGCTCACCGGATGGGTCACAGCCCCGCTATACTAACCAACGAAAAGCCCTTTGGCCATCGCCCAAAAAAAGCGAAGGAGCCGACCGGCCCCTCCGCTTTTCCCTGTCCAGCAGGACTTCGCGATCTTCTGCAGTGTTCCGGCGCCTATGGCCCGGCGGTGTCCTGGGTCAGATCCTGCTGGCCGATCATCTGCCAATACGTACGGTCCTGGCCATTGTAGAACGAGTCGCGGCCGGCCACATAGAACTTGATCGAACCGGTCACCATCAAAGTCGAGAACCCCGGACGCTCGAAGCGAAAGACGACCTCGAAGAGACCGAAGCGGGCGTTGGGGATCACGTCATTGGCCGGAGAGGTCGCCCAGGAGCCCTGCTGCTCCAACTGATCGAAACTGATCGAAGAAATACCCGGGACCGGGTCGCCGTCAGGATTGATCTGGGGCTCGCCGGAGAACATCCGCTCGGCGATGCGCAGTTCTTCCTCAAGGTCGAGCGTCGGGCCGACGTCGGGATAGAGTTCCACCGTGCTGCTCTGCAGGATCGTCAGGAAGTCCGGGTGCAGCATGTCCCGGTACGAATTGAAGTCCATGTCCTCGTAGACGGTGCGGAAGTTCAGCATCAGTTGGTCTTCGGAACCGGCAAACGGGATTGCCGGGGCGGGGGGTTCGCCACCGCCGGTATCATCGCCGCCGTCAGGAGAAAAAATACATCCGGCCGGTACGATCAGCAGAAAAAGCGCCGCCAGCAGGAGTAGACTCTTCGTTTTCATCGCGTGTGTCCTCCACGAAGTCGGGGTTTCCCCAGGGTGACAGGGGTGAATAATTAAGGAAACCCGGTTCACTTTTGAGGTATTCAGCCTCTATTTTATCATATTGTGCTATTATTTACTAGCAAAAGTTCCTCGCAACACCCCCATGGTGGGTAAGAGTTGTCCTGTCGTGGGGTCGGATTCCCCCTGTTGGTCACGCCACTGGTAAATATACCAGAAATTCCCCTCCAGGCGAAAGGTAATTATCGCCGAGCCGCGGTAGCGCGTCACGGAATTGTCCGCGTTGCTGGTCACCGTCACGTCGTAGATGACATTTTCCCATTCGATCTCCGTCCCGGTATCGGGCGGGATGACGAAGTCGTCGTCCACCATCTGCGCCGTAATCGTCACATCGCTGTTGTAGAAGTTGTTGATGAAGGCCACTTCCCTGGCCCGGTCCCAGCCCACGAACACGCCGGGAAACTGGGTCTCCGCGTCGGTGTCCGGAATGTAGATGAAGGCGTTCTGGCTGATGTTGTCTTCCCAGCCGGGCGCATGCGTGGCCGCCAGGGACTTCTCGAGATTGGCCCACACGTTGGCCGAAGAGATCTTGTCGAAGTACGGCACCGAGGTGCCCGTGGCCGGGGCCGCGGCCTCACGCGGCTCGAAGAAACAGCCGGCGGTCGACAGCAGGACCACCAGCCACACCAGCGGGAATCGCCGCTTCAGCAACATCCTAGAACTCCCAACTCAACCAGACATCGGCTTCCCAATAGTCGGCGCTGGTCTTGGTCACACTGGGCCCGAAGGCGTTGTATTTCTTGACGAGCGCCGACAGGGTCATGGTGCGGTTCCAGGTCCGGTCCACCCGCGTGCCCACCCAGATCTCGCCCGAAAGATCCGTCGTCTCGGCCGTGACGCGGCCGAAAGTCTCCCGGTCATCCCGGGTGCGGTAGGTGGCCGCCTCCAGCACCACACCCCTGATCACCTTGAAGACCATGCCCATATCCAGCTTGCTGATCGTCTGGTTCAGGTCACGGCGGTAAAAGACGCTGCCGTCCGGATTGCTGCCGGACTTGGTGGCGTTGAACTTCTGGTTGTAGTCGTGACGGAAGATAAGCTCCAAACGTGTGGTCGGGCGCAGGGTCACCTTGGTCGTCAGGTTGCCGCGCTTGTTGTAGTTGTCCTCACGGCTGACCGATTCCAGGTCGGAATAGATGTAGTCCGTGAACTGGATATTCACGCGGTAGCTCTGATCCCAGGTCAGCCATTTCGACACGTACCAGGTGTAACTGGGCGTGATCTCGTAGGTGTCCTTGATGTTGTTGTTGGACGACCGCGTGTCCCGAATGGACAGATCCTGGATCTGACGGTAGACATACACCATCTTGGTGCGAAAAGTTCCCTGCCAGAGGCGGTCCACCTTCGCGCTGAAATCACTTTGCAGCCGGTCCTTGTCGTTCTGGTTGTGTTCGAACTGGGCGATGTCCTGGCTCAGGCCCTGATGGTACCGCAGGTGAAGCCGGGTATCGCGGAACAAGGTGCGCAGCCAGTTGAACTCCAGATCGCGGCTCTTGTTGTACTGGCGGCCGCGGTTGCTGGTGGCCCCCTGCAGCCGCTGGTCGTCCCACTTCCACAGAAAGTCGTAGCCCACGAACACCGAGTCGGCCCCCACGCGGAAGCCGGTACCCAGCTCCATCTGGTCCTGCAGGCGCTCCTTGAGGCCCAGACCGCTGGTCGCGTAGTCCAGATCGTCGCTGGTGCGCGAGAGCTTGCTGGTGAACGAAAGACGGTTCCAGTGGAAATTGTTCTCGAACTCCACCTTCAGCGCGTCCCGGGTCTCCAGCTCACCGACGATCTTCAAATCCTCGGCCACGCCCACGGTATCGATCAGGCCACTGGAATTCTTGCGGAAGTCCAGGTACTTCTTCTGAAAATTGGCGCGGGTCACGGCCGCCCGACCATCGGCAGCGCCCTGCTTGTAGTACACGCCGACGCCCAGCGTGTCGCCGGTGGACGAGGAAGGGCTGTTCTGCAGGCCCAGAGTCTTGTTGCCGCTGGTGCGCGTGCCGTAGATCCGGCCCGCCAGAACCAGGCCGGGCCGGATGTTCCAGCCGGTCTGCAGGCCGCCGTCGATGCTGCCCTCGGTCAGGTCGTTGGCGGTGCCCTGGTTTTCGGTCTGGTTGTCGTCGATCGAAGCGCCGAAGTGGACGCTGTTGGTGAAAGCGCCGGTGCGCGCCTTGATCTTGGTGCCGCCCAGGCGCAGGCTCTTGTTGTCCTGGGCAAAGAGGTTGTCGAAGCCGGCGGTATTGGTCGTCTTGTCGCGGCTCCAGTTCCACTGCCCGTCCAGCCGCACGATCACCGGCAGCAGCGTGCCCAGGCTGTAGTTGAAATTATCGCTGCGGCGTTCGACGTTCTTGTCCTGCTTGCGGTATTGGTCATAGGACCACTTCGCCGTATTGGTGAATGACGAAGAGCTCCGCATCAACACGTTGGTCACCAGTTCGCCGTAATAGGTGTTCTGCCGGACATTCGCCTTGGCCCCGGCCTTGGGCGTGTTCTTCAGGCCACTGAAGAATGGACCGGCGACGGAGGTGCGGATCTCGGCGCCGTCCTGCATCTGGCCCGACCGGTTCATGGCTTCAGAGAGGGCCGCGCCCAGGCCCGCGGCCGGCTCGGCAGCCAGGGTATCCGTCTCAGCCGCCCGTTCATTGGGATCGGACTGGGCCAGGGCGCCAGGCGGCAGCAACAGCAACAGCAGCACCAGTGGCCGCCAACTGCGAGAGCTGATTTCCCCCCACACTCTCAACAATTGCCCCTTTGTGCCAAAGCTGCGGCCAGGTGCCGAAACTCCTCGGCCGTGCACTGTTCCGGCCGGCGTTCGACATCCATGCCGACCTGCCGGGCCAGATCGTTCACTTCTTCCGTGCTCAGGCCGTAGTGCTGCCGCAGTTGGTTCCGCAACTTCTTGCGCCTTTGTCCGAACAGTTTCTTGACCGTCGCGGTGAAGACGGCAAACTCATCGTCAGCCCATTGCTGGCTCGGCACCAGTTGGATCACCGCCGAAGCCACTTCCGGCCGCGGCCAGAAAACCGACGCCGGCACCGACCGCACCAGGCGAATGTTGAAGACCGAGCCGAGCACCACCGCCAGGATACCGAAGTCCTTGCCACCCGGCGTGGCCACCAGGCGCTCGGCCACTTCATTCTGCACCATGAAGACCGCCCCGCTGGTCACTGTTCTCAATTCGGCCAAAGCGAAGAGAACCTTACTGGTCAGGACGTAGGGCAGGTTGCCGGCGATCACCGGCCGGCCGCCCACCGCGGCGACCGTCTCGTGCCAGTCCAGTTTGGCCAGATCCGCTTCCAGGAGCCGAAAATTCGCCTGCCGGCCGTGTTCGGCCGCCAGCAGGGCGCACAGGTTGCGGTCCACCTCGACACAAACCACCATTTCCGCCGCAGGCAGCAAGTGGGTGGTCAGCGCGCCACCGCCGGCCCCCAGCTCCAGGACCCGGCTGCCCAAAGCCAGGGTGTCCTGGGCAATGGCCCGCGCCAGGTTGCCGTCGACCAGAAAATTCTGGCCGCGGCGTTTGACCGGACGGATGCCGTAATCGCGCAGAAGTGCCTGTTGGCTGCGTTGCAAATGATCTCCGGCGGGCCGGCTACCGCTCGGGCGGGGCCGTGGTTGTTTCCCGGTCCGCCGGATCGGCCAGAGCGCCGAAGAGCCGGACAAAGGAAGCGGTGGTCCGTCGCGCGACCTCGGCCGGAGCCAGTTCCAGCACCGAGGCCACCTTATCCAGGGTGTGGGCCAGGTAGGCCGATTCGTTGCGCTGCCCGCGATGGGGCACCGGAGGCAGCCAGGGGGCGTCCGTCTCCAGCAGAATCTGTTCGACCCCCGCGAGGGCCACAAGTTCCGGCAAGCGGCTCTTTTTATAAGTCACGGGGCCACCGATGCCCAGCAGAAAACCGCGTTCACGGGCCCACGCCACCGCTGCTTCATCGCCGCTGAAGGCGTGCAGAACCCCTCGTTTGGCCGGCAGCCCCACCTCGTCCAGATGGGCCAGGGCCTCGGCCCAGGCGTCGCGCACATGCAAGACGACCGGCAGACCGACCTGATCCGCCAGTTTGATCTGGGCGGTGAAAGCCGCGTACTGGGCCGGGCGCGGCGACAGGTCGCGGAAGAAATCGAGGCCGATTTCGCCGATGGCCACGACCTCGGGCCGGGCGGCCAGGTCCGTCAGTTCGGCCAGGATCTCGTGGCCGGCGCTGGTGATCTGACCGGTGGCGTCGGCGATGGTCTCGGCGTCGTGGGGATGCACGCCGACGGTGGCGCGGATTGCGGGGTGGGCGGCGGCCAGAGCCAGGGATTCGCGGCTGCTCGGCAGGTCGTAGCCTACGTTCAGAAAGCCGTGGACGCCGGCCTGGCGGGCGCGGGCCATGACGTCGGCTGTTTCACCGCGGAATTCCTCGCGGTTGAGGTGGACGTGGCTGTCGATCATCTCTTCCTACCCCCGCAACACCCATCACCAGGTTTCGCCTCCGGCCTGCCCCCCGGCAGATCCCCATCCCGCCCCCATTTCAACTGCGCCACCGGCCACTCCCGCAGCCCCGCGTGCCCCGCCTGGCTGACCATCAGCAGCTCGCTGAGCAGATCGATCTTGCGCACAACTCCCGGCCCCTCCGGCGTAGACACCTCGGTCCCCACCCGCGGCAGTTTGCGCCGCGCCTCCTTGTAGGTCTCGTTTTCATAGTTCAGGCAGCAACGCAAACGCCCGCAGGGGCCGGACAGCTTGGCCGGGTTCAGCGGCAGCTGCTGCATCTTGGCCATCTTCAGGGTCACCGGCACGAAGTCGCGCAGGAATCCCGAACAGCAGAACTCGCGGCCGCAGATGCCCAGGCCGCCCTTGAGCCGGGCCTCATCCCGCACACCGATCTGGCGCAGCTCGATCCGGGTGCG
The DNA here is from genome assembly GCA_024277025.1 of Candidatus Krumholzibacteriota bacterium. Classification (GTDB taxonomy): domain Bacteria; phylum Krumholzibacteriota; class Krumholzibacteriia; order LZORAL124-64-63; family LZORAL124-64-63; genus JAGRNP01. The sequence goes on from JAJRWA010000055.1 coordinate 5,807, forward strand.
AAAAATAGCCGCCAGATCGCGCACGAGGCCGCGAAAATCAACCCGCTGGTCGGCCGTGAAATAGAAGGTGATCTTCTTGTGGTCGAACTGACGCTCGACCGAGACCAGGCTCATGTCCAGGCGCCGGTACTGGATCTTCTCCTGGCAGATATCCCAGAATTCCCACTCGTCGCCGCGGTTCTCGTGCAGGCGCGCCAGATCAGCGGTCGTCGCCTCCTGCAGAACGCCCTGCCCGGACGCCTGCCGCCACCATTCGGGCTGGCCCGGCCCGACGTACTTGACCTGCCCCATGTCGCGGCCCCGGTCGGCCTCCACCAGGCAGTACTGGCCCGGACGCAGCGCCAACCGGCGACGATTGTGGTAGTGGCCCTTGCGGTGCCCCTTGAACTGGACGAGGACAAGTTCCTCACCGTCCGCTGGCGGCGGTGCAGGCGGACATTGCTGGCCGGACGGCCTGCGGTCAGGTCCCGGTCTGGGCCCCCGCGGTGGCCTGGTCTCGTTCGGCATGATCTATCAGTCCCTCAAACAACACGGCCATGGCCAGGCCGATGTTGAGATTGCGGTCTATCTCCCGACCAGAGGCTTCGATGGCCGCCATGTCCTCCAGCAGGGTATCGGTATGGCGGACGGCCGCAGCCTGGGCCACCAGTTGGGCCGCACTGCCGAAACGGGGACGCCACTGGTCTCCCAATTCACGGCAGTTGACGGCATCACTGTACAGGAGATTCAACAGTTCGCATAGCTGGATGGCCCGGTCCCGCCGATGGGACGACTCCTTGGCCTCCAGGTTCTTGCTCGTCACATCGGGCGGCAACACGGTCGTGTGGGAAACCTGGCCCCGATGCAGTTCGTCAGCGCTGATGGCCACCTGGGCCCGGTCCCGACGGTGGATCCAGTCAAACAGCTGCACCGCCCAGGCCGTCATCACCCGCGCCTTCGGCGTCAGCAGCGTCAAGCCACGCCGGGCGTTGCCGTCAGCGGTCCGGGCCGCTTCGGCAGCCTCGGCCTCGTTGACGTGCCCGATCTCCACCAGCAGTTCGACCAGCTCCGCCTCGGGCCAGGGCTCGAAGCGCACTTTCTGGCAACGCGACAAGATAGTCGGCAGCATGGCCGTTGTGTTGGTCGTCAGCAGAAAAATGACCGTGTTCTCGGGCGGCTCTTCGAGAGTCTTCAGAAAAGCATTGGCCGCCGACAGGTTCATCCGCTGGCTGTCCGCGACGATGGCCACCTTGTAGCGGCCCTGGAAGGCGCGCTTGCGCAGAAAATGGATCAGCGAGCGCAGCGTCATCGGCCCCGGATGTTCGGGGTCGCCGATGCTCACAAAACTGGTGGCGGAACCGGGAGACTGAAAGAAGGGGTTATCGATCTTGGCCTGGTAGATCTTCAGGATCTCGGCCTCGGTGATCGTGGCCGCCGCCGGGCCGATCCAGCGAATATCCGGATGCTGGAAGCTGAGAGCCTTGACGCAGCTTTCGCACAACCGGCCGGGGCCACAGGTGTCGGGCTCGGCACAATTCAGGCGGCGGGCGAATTCCAGGGCGGTGTTTTCCTTGCCCGCGCCCTCGGGTCCGACCAACAGGAACGGCTGGCCGAGTTTCCCGGCCCGGGCGAAATTCTGCAATTTGTCCAGCACGGCCTCGCGGCCGCGGAATGCCTGTCTGCCCAAAACGGCTCCCGAATTCTCCGGCAGCCGCGCAGCCTACCGGGGTTTCAACCAGTCACCGGGATCCAGCGGCGTGCGCCCCTGGCGGATCTCGAAATACAGCTGCGGTTCTTCGGCGCCCGAGGGGCGGCCCACCTCGGCCACAATCTGCCCGCGCGCGATCTGCTCGCCCTTGTCCACGAACACCCGGTCCAGATGGGCATAAAGCGTGTAGTAGCCGCCGCCGTGGTCAAGGATAACGCATTCGCCGAAACCGGGCAAATGGTCAGAAAACTCGACGGTTCCCGTGGCCACCGCCGCCACCGGCGCGCCCACCCCCGCGGCGATGTTGTAGCCGTTGTTTACCGTCACGGTCTTGAAGCGCGGATGCACCGAGCGCCCGAAGCCCCGGATCAGTTCGCCGTGGACCGGCCATTCCATCTGGCCGGCCTGACTCGTCAGCAGCGCCGGCTGGTCAGCCGCCGGATCGGGCACCCTGGTGTTGCGCTGCTGCTCGAGATCCTCCAGGACATAGTTGAGCTTCTGCTCGTTCAGGCTCAGGTCCAGCAGGCTGTTCTTGATACCCTTCTTCTCGGCCTCCAGTTCGCGCAGCACCGCGACCTGCTCGGCCATCAGGTCTTCCAGGCGGTCTTTCTCGACCCGCTTTTCCTCGCGGGACTGCCAGATCTCGGCCAGGGCCGCGTCCAGCAGGCGCTGCTCACGCTGCAGGCGGGCGCCCTCCTCGCGGGTGCGGGTCACGACCCCGGCTTCAAGGCGGGCCATCATGCGGCTGACCTTCATGCGGGTCATCAGCTCGGAAAAACTGTCCGCCGTCAGGGCCATCTCCAGCTCACCCTGCTGACCGCGCAGGTACATGTTGCGCAGGCTCTGGGCCAGGGCCTGCTTCTGGGCCTCGTAGCTCACGCGGCGGCGCTGCACTTCGACGGCCAGTTCCTTGCTCTGGGCGCCCAGCTGAACTTCGCTTTGAACCATGTCGCTGAGCAGCTGCTGCGATTCGGCGATTTCCTGCTGGATTTCCTCGTGGCTGCGCCGCACGGCCGTCGCCTGGTCTTCAAGACTGGCCATGCGCTGCTGCTGCTGCCTAATGCGGTCCCTGAGGTCGGCCAGCTTGGCCGTGTTCTGCTGGATGCTGTCCTGCAGTGGATCCTGGGCCGTGGCCGGTCCCGTGGTCAGGACCAACGCCAACGTGGCCGCGAGCAGAATGTTGAGCCGCTTGCGCATCAGATCTCACTCCGCATGGTCAGGTACTTGCGCATGGCGGACCAGCTGCCGATCAACCCCAGCGTCACGCAGAAGAGAATGAAGCCGCCGATCTGGGCCGGCGAAAAGAACTCGATACCGCCCAGCCGATCGCCAAAGAGCCAGCCGGCCACAGCCAGCAGGCCCATGGCCACCGCCCCGGCCAGAAAGCCCTGGATCATGCCCTCGGCCAGATACGGCGTGCGGATGAAGCCATTGGTCGCGCCGACCAGCTTCTGGATCTGGATGACCCTGGCGTTGGCCGCCATGGTCAGTTTGACCGTGTTGGAGATGACGAAGACCGCGGCCACGAACACGATCAGCCCGGCAATCAGGCTGGCCATGCGGAAGCGGAAGGTCCACTGCTCCAGGGCGTCGATCCACTGCTGATTGAACAGGATTTCGGAGACCTCTTCCCAGTCGGCAACCTCGTCGCGGATGGCGCGGACCGAATCCAGGCCCCGGGCGCCGGGGGTCAAGGTCAGGTGGAATGAGGCCGGCAGCGGGTTCTCGTCCAGCATGTCCAGAATGCCGGCGTCTTCGCCCAGATTGGCCTTGAATTCGTTGAGCGCCATCTCGGGCGAGATCCAGGTCACATCCTTCACGCCGGGAATGACCACCAGCCGGGGCTGCAGCTCGGCCATCTGGGTGTCGGTGAGGTCGGCCCGCAGAAACACGCGCATGTCGATACCCTGGCGGGCCTTGGCGAGCATATGCCCCATGTTGAAGGTGATCAGGGTGAGGATCGCCAGGACGAGCAGGGCCGAGCCCATGATCAGAATGGTGACACCGGTGGTCAATTTACGCCGGTGGAAGCCCGCGAAACTCTCCCGAAAGAGGTAGCTGGTCTGGGAGCGGCTAAGCATGGACGGTCTCCTGTCGGGCTGTGGCCGGGATGTTGTCCACGGCCGTGGCGGCGTCGGTGCCGCGGTACATCTGGTCGGCCAGGCTGGCGGTGCGGTCGACCGGCACGCGCCGCTTGACGTCCGAGGCGATGCGGCCGTCCTGGATGACGATCACCCGCTGGCCGAAGGTCTTGACGATCTGGTGGTCGTGGGTGCTGAAGACGACGCAGGTGCCGCCGTCGTTGATGCGGAACAGCAGGTCGATGATCTCCTGGGCGGTGACCGGGTCGAGGTTGCCGGTGGGCTCGTCCGCCAACAGGATCTTGGGGCTGTTGACCATGGCCCGGGCGATGGCGATGCGCTGCTGCTCGCCGCCGCTCAATTCGTGGGGTTTGCGTTGCCGCTTGCCGTACAATCCGACCTGCGTGAGCACCCGCATGACGTTTTTCATGATCGCCGCACGTGGCACGCCCACAACGAGTTGGGCGAACGCGATATTGTCCTCGACGCTGCGGTCAGCCAGCAGCCGGAAGTCCTGGAACACGAAGCCGATCTCGCGCCGCAGCTGCGGTATCCGCCGACGGTTCATCTTGCTGGCCAGCATGCCGCGCACCATCACCTCGCCCTTGGTCGGGAAGGCGTCCATGGCGATCAGGCGCAGGATGCTGCTCTTGCCCGCACCGCTGGGTCCGGTCAGGCAGAGGAACTCGCCGTTGTCCACCGAGAAGTGGACATTGCTGAGGGCCTTCTGGTCCTTGTACTGCAGATCCACATGGTAGAATCCGATCACTGAGCGGGCTTCGAGCGGCCCGTCATTGCTGTGCTTGTCCGTTTTCAAACCTGCCTCCAGACAAATGGTAGTTCGGTGCCGCGGACGACCGGGCGGGCGGACGGCGGCGGCCCATTGCGGCGCGGTCCGCCGCCTGGCGGTCCGCGCTCGACGATCGGCTGGTTGCACAATCCGTGCCGATGGCGCCATAATGGCCGGACCTACGTTGTCGCCGGTCCCGAATCAGGAGAAAACCTTGGCCCAGACACGTTTGAGCTTGTGCATGATTGTCCGCGACGAGGAGCAGATGCTGCCCGGGCTGCTGGCCAGCGTCGCCGGCCTCTGGGACGAGCTGATTGCCGTGGACACCGGCTCGACCGACGGCACCACGGCTTTGCTGGCGCAGGCCGGCGCCAGGGTCATTCCCTTTGCCTGGTGCGACGACTTCAGCGCCGCCCGCAACGCCTCGCTGGCCGAGGCCACCGGGCAATGGGTCCTGTTTCTGGACGCGGACGAGCGGGTCACCCCGGCTCTGCGCAAGCAGATCACGCGCCTGCTCACTGACCGCAGCGCCGGCGCCGCCACCGTCGTCATGCGCAACGCGCTGCCCGACGGCCGGCACCACGACGCCAACCTGCTGCGCCTGTTCCGCAACGATCCGGCCATTCGCTTCCGCCACCGGATCCACGAGGATGTGCTGCCGGACGTGGAGTCCTTCCTGGCCCGGCAGGGCCTGACCCTGCGCCGGCTCGACGGCGTGGTGGAGCATCTGGGCTACGTGCGGGAGGTGGCCGCGGACCGCCACAAGCGGCAGCGGGACGAGGAGTTGCTGCGACGGGCCGTGACCGAGGATCCGGCCGATTTCTACTGTTGGTACAAGCTGCTGGAGCTGGCGCGCTTCTGGCGGGACGACGAATTGCTCGCCCGGGTCGCCAGTGAAGCCGCTCCCCTGCTGACCGGCACCGAAGGCGCGAGCAGGCAGGCTGACTTGCGCCGCAATCCCTGGAGCGGCGCGTTGGCGGCGCTGATCAGTCAGGGGCAGGCGACGGATGCCCGGGCGGCGCTGGCCTGGCTCGACCGCTGCCAGGAACGCGTGTGCCCAGGTGCGGCCTGGCACCTGCGTCGCGGGTTGCTGCTCGAAGAACTGGGCCGGTCGGCTGAAGCCGGCGCGGCCTTCGCAGAGTGCCTGACCGGGGCAGTCGACCTGGACCCGGAGCACCGGACCCGCGCCCGGCTGGGTCAGTGCCGCCTGGCGGCGCGGGCCGGAGATCCGAAGTCAGCCGGCGAGCTGGCCCGGGCTGCCGCGGACGCCGCGCCCACGGACCCGGAGGCCCTGCTGGCCGCCGTCACCTTCACCAATCCGGTGGCGGATTTCGTGCTTCGGCACCGCCAGGGGCATCCGACCGCCGGCGAACCACTGGCCGTCGCCCTGCTGGGCGCCGGGCACGCCGAACCGGCCCTGGACCTGCTGACCGAACTGGCTGCCGCGGACCCGGCCTTGGCCCTGGGCCAACTGACCTGCGCCCTGGCCCTGGGCCGGGACGTGGACCTCAGCCTGGACCTGGACCAGGACACCGCTGACGCGGCGTTTCAAGACTGGATAAGGATCCTCTGGAACAGTCGCCAGACAAAACTGATGGCTGGATTCGCCGAGAGCTGCGCCTCGGTGACGCAGCTCTTTCCGTGGCTTGAAGACTACCTGACGGCCGAGACGTCCCGTCTGCGCGGTTAGCCCGTTTTCTTGTCGATGAAGAACCGCGTCCTGAGCTCGGCAACGTACTCGGCCAGCTTCTCCTCGATCTTCTGGCTCTCCACCGCCTGGTGCAGGTTCGGCTTCAGTTCCTCGTAGGTGTACATGTGCCCTTCGGTGCGTTCGATGAGCTTGAAGATGTACCAGCCCGCCGGCGTGAGCACCGGCTCGGTGACCTGGCCCACCTGCACATCCTGCAGAGCCTCCTGGAACTGGGTGGACAGGTCCTCAAGGCGAAAAGTGCCCAGCACGCCGCCGTTGCGGGCACTGGCCGGGTCGCCGCTCACCTCGGCGGCCACCAGGCTGAACGCTTCGCCTGAAGTCACCCGCCGGTAAGCCGCTTCGATGGCCGCCTTGGCGTTGTCCACGTCGGTTTGGGTCACTTCGATGGGCAGGAAGATCTGGCTGATGGCCCGCCGGTTGGCGCCCTGCACCGAGTCGACCCGCATCAGGTGCACGCCCCGCGAGGAGACGACCGGCTCGCTCACCTCACCCACCTTCAGGGCAAACACGGCGCGATCCAGATTGGCGTCGAACAGGTCACCCGGGCTGACCACGCCGACGATGCCGCCGCGCTTGGCGTTGGGTCCCCGCGAGAACTCGCGGGCCACGTCGGCGAAGCTGCGGCCGTCGGCCAGCACGCCCTGAATCTTCTTCACTTCGGACTGCACCGCCTGGCGCACTTCCAGCGAGGGCTGCACGGCGATCATGATGTCGGCGATCGTCAGACTGTCCGGCTCGGCCGGCATCTGATCCAGGTTGTCCAGATAGTACTGGCGCACCTCGTTCTCCATCACCTCGACCTTGGGCCGGATGAACTTGCCGACGACCAGGCGCAGATACTGCTGATCCCGCAACTGGCTGCCCATGCGGTTGCGGTAGTCGCCCAGGGTCATGCCGCTGCGCTTGAGCTCGCGCACCAGGTTTTCCATGGAGCCGAAGTGTTCGACGAACTGCTCGATCTTCTGGTCGACGCTCTGCTGGATCGCCGCATCGTCGACCTGCATGTCCGCCTGCCTCGCCGCGGCAATGATCAGCTTGCTCTCGATCAGACGTTCGAGCATCTCGCGCCGCACGGTCTCCGCGTCGGCGGTCACGGCCTCGCCACTGTACTCCTTCTCCATCCGGTACAGTTCGATTTCCCGGTCCAGATCGCTCTGCAGGATCGCTTCTTCATCGACGATGGCGACGATGCGGTCGACCAGTTCCGGCGGGCGCTGGGCCAGGACCACGCCCGGGGCAGCCAGCGCCAGGGCCACCAGGGCCGGCAGCAACAGAGTCAGGGGGCGAGTCGCCGGCGACCCGCCTCCCGCGTGGTTTCTTCCCTGAAACATCATCGACAAGCCGTCCTTGTTAGTTGCGCGGCACAAGATTCTCCGGCACCGGCGCCGTCGTCAGCTCCTGCCACGACTTCAGCCCCGCCAGATTCTCCGGATAGGTGACGATGTTCAGATTGGCCTTCCATTTGGTCAGCATATCCTGGAACGCCTCCTCTTCCCGGATCTGTTTCATGCGCTTGCCGACCTGCTCGGTAATGCCCTTCAGCTCCAACTGATGCGGGGCCACGATCGCTGTCAGCTTCACCACGCCATAGCGCCCGTTCCCGAGGGCAATACTTTCGCTGACCGCGCCTTCCTCCAGGCCGAACAGGGCCTCGCCAATGGCGCCGGAACCTTCCTGCCGGATCTTGTCGATCTTGCCCGAGCGGGCCTTGTTGTCCTTGTCCGTCCCGAACTTCACCAGAATGTCCCGCCAGGATGTTCCGTCCAGGGCTGCCGCCCGGGCCTGTTCCGCGTCAGCCTCGGTGGCGCAGACCACCAGGCGGCCGTTGCGGGTCTCGGGCACGAAGTAGTCCTCCTTGTGCTCGGCGAAGAACGTGTCGAGTTCCTCGGGAGTGATGCGCTTGTCGTAGGTGACGGTTTCCCGGTACAGCTTGTTGACCAGCATCTCCTCTACCTTGGCGTTCACCTTCAACAGAACACCTTCATCCTCGTAGTAGCCCAGATCCCGCGCCTGGAAATTCATCAGCGGCTTCTCGATCTCCTCGGTGATCTTCTGGCGCAGGCCACCGAGCATCTGGGCATGCTTGGGCCGCTGGAAGACGCTCATGTTGTCGAAGTGCGACTTGTAATCACCCAGGGTGTAGAGACGCTCCTGACCATCAGGGGTCGTGTAGCCGTAGAAAGGCATTTCGCGATCCACGGTCGCCACCTGCAGCGGTTTGAGGTCTTCCCGTTTGACCGGGTCCTTGGTGCCCTTGTAGAACAGTTCTTCGGTCTTGGGCAAGCCCTCATAGCACTTGAGCAGCGCATCCTCGTTGATGAAGAACTTGTACTTTTCCCGCACCTTCTTTCGCAAGTCGGCCTGCAGGCCGGAGATCACCCGGGTGCGCAACGCATCAAGCATTCTGGCCTTGGCCTCTTCAAGATCCGGCTTCGTGCGCTCTTTCTCACCCTCGATCTTCAGCACCCAGAAACCGTAGACGGTCTCGATGGGATCAGTGATCTCGCCGACCGCCGGTTCGAAGACCGCATCGCCGAAATCCGAATTGTAGCGCCCGTACGGAATGGATATCTCATTCAGACCCGAAGGATCCGGATCGCCGACATGGTACTTGGCCGTGACGTCATCCCAGTCGGCACCGCTCCGGGCCATGGCGGCGGCGGCCTCGGCGTCCTCGCGGAAATTGGTGATCACATAGAGGCACTTGCGGACCTTGCCGACCTTGGCGTAGTAGTCCTGCAGTTGCTCTTCGGAGATGAAATTGGAGGGCTCGTTGATCTCGTTGGCCCACATGGCCAGACCCGCCTCGTAGGCCAGCAGGCTTTCCCGGGCACCGGCGATCTGGGGATCGTCGT
>JAJRWA010000056.1 GCA_024277025.1 Candidatus Krumholzibacteriota bacterium
AGGGAACACAGGATAATCGGGGGGCGCTTCATGACGAATCCTCCAGGGGCTGACAACAATCTACCGGGGAACACACGAAGGACGCGCCGGCCGCGTGAATGGTTGCATGTCGATGGGCGACAAAAAAACGACCGCCGCCCCCGGAGGGGCAACGACCGTCTTGGAGTTGGTGCGCAGCCTTGACTTAGCCGACCTGCGCCGAAGGGAAAGCATCCTCCCACATGCGGTTCAGCTCTTCCATGCGGGCCTGCGCCCGCAGGCGGGCCGCGTCGGCTTCGTCCGGTGTCCGGGCCGCTTCGATGGCCCGCAAGCCCTCCTCCAGCGCTTTTTGCATACGCGTGAAGTGCACTTCCCGGGCGCGATTGACATTGAATCCCATTTCTTCCCCTTCACCGACGGCTCTTGCGCCGAGACCGCGGCTGCTGTTCAGATCCTGTGTGCCGGTTCCTTCCATGCCTTGTCGAATGCAGGAACTGTACCGTTTCCGGCTGGGTCGGGATCAAAATCGCGTGGGGAAAAAAATGCCGACTGTGGCGGGCGGATTACGGTCAGAAATCGCACTGTCCTGCCCATCCGGCCAGACTTGCAGGCCCGGGGAAACTCAGATCAGGCTTCACCGGTGAAGGCCTGGGGAGTGCCGGTTGCGGTCTCGATCTTGGTGGCGGCCCGAAGTTTGACAACAAAGGTCGTTCCCTGTCCAGGGGCCGACTCGCTCAACAGAATCTCACCCCGCCACTTCTGCAGGATCTCTCTCGTGCGGAACAGCCCCGCGCCCCCGCCCACCCGGTCGCTGGTGCGACCGTTGAAGATGCGGTCCTGCCGTTCCGGGGCAATCCCGAAACCGGTATCCGAAAACTCCAGGGTCAGCTCGGCCTTGCTGCGCTGGACCGTGACGGTCAGAATCCGGACCGACGAATCCCCCATGGCCCGCAGCGCGTTGTCCACCAGATTGTCCAGAATGAAGCGCAGGCTGCTGCTGTCGATCAGGCAAACCGGGTCGGCCACCTGGTCGGCTCCCAGCAAACGGGTCTCGACGCCGGCCCGCTGGAATTCCACCTCGCGCACCAGCAGCATTCCCTGCAGCATCCGCACCGGATCCGTGGAAAAATAGCGGCGCAGGGACTGCCACAGGTGCAGGAACCCCTCCTCGACCTGCCCCAGTGCTTCCTTCATTTCGGTCCCATGGGCCTGCACCGACTCCTGGGTCAGGGTTTCGACATCCAGATTGCCCAGATGATTCCCCAGTTTTTCCAGAGCCAGGGCAGCCCGCTGTGCTGCCTCAGTCTCGAAGTTCTCCAGGCGCGCCAGGTGCAGGACCTCCAACAGGCGCGGCTGGATCGAGTCGTTGAAATCGTCCAGCAGTTGGCCGATGCGCAGGCTCAGGGTCTCGGACGCGCCCAAATCCGCGGCATAGGCCTCCAACAGCCACACCAACCGGCGCAAGCCGCGATTGGCCTCCAGAAACCGCTCGTGCTTCACGTCGTCCAACTGGCGCCACATGCGGAACAGGACTTCCCGGTCCGCGACCTGGGGCAGACGCAGCTCCCCTGCCGCCTTCTTGTGCCGCTGGCCGCGGCCCAGCAGGAAAGCGCCACCCAGCAAGCCCAGCAGCAGCACTACCGCCCCCGCAATCTTGACCGCCGCCGGCACGGGATGAGGCAGGTGAACGAAATCCAGCACGTAGTAGGCCTTTTGACCACCCACAACCAGCGACCGCGACTTGTCCGTCCGCTCCCAGACGACTGGAGACTCCTTGGGGTAAGCGTCCCTGTCCACAAACACAGCCAGGGGCTGCAGCTCCCGGTCCAGCACGGCAAGAGTCTGATCCCTGCCGACCACAGCCAGCACTTCCAGCCCTGGTTCGGGCAGTATATCCACGGTGCCGATGACGGCGCACGCGGGCTCGGCCGCCAGCGTCCGCACTTCCCGCGTCAGTTTCTGGCTGGCAAACAGGTAGCGGGTGATGAATCCGTCGTTGGAACCGGTGTACAGCCAGCTCGAACCGGCGACCGGACCGGGCGTCGCGGCCACGCCCCTGAACATGGCTTCCTGCCGCTGGGCGACAATGGGCCGGCGATTGGCGTAGTCCCAGATAATCAGGCGGTTGGTCTGACCGGTCAGACCAATTGCCGTGTAGGTGACGATTTCCGGCTTGCCGTCATCGTTCAGGTCCGCGACCAGAAGACCGCCGGCGTTGAATACCCCACCCAGTTCCTCTCGCCAGAGCTCCTCACCGAAGGGGCTCAGCACAAAGAGATAGGAGTGGTCGTCGCTGGTGCCGTTGATCAACTGCCCACCAAGGTTGTCCGGCGAATTCCCGAACAGGACGATTTCCTCGTTGCCATCGCCGTCGAGGTCCACGACGGCCGGCGTCTGGGTATCCGGGTTGGGGCCGCAATGCCACTCCCACATGGTCTCGCCCGTGCCCGCATTGAGCACGATCACTCCCCGCGGATTGGCGTCATAGCCGGCGTTGCGCAGCAGAACCACGCCAGGTGTACCCTGCCCGTCGGCGTCGGTGATCGTGCCGATGGGTATGTACGAGCCGTCCCAGACCCCATCGGCCCGACGGTCAACCCCCAGCGGCAGCAGCCGGTCCACCAGCATTTTGCCAGTGGCCAGATCCACCGCCTGGTACCGCCAGGCACTGCGGTCGTCCGCCACCAGCGTCACGTGCACTGCCGCTACCCGGTCATCGTTCAGGTCGCTCACGACGCCAAGCCGGGTCCCACTGTGGTGGTGAAACTTCCAGCCCGGATCCAGATTGATCCGGAAACGTGGCTTGATGTAACCGTCTTCGCAGTCCCAGCCCAGCAGTCTTCCCTTCGATCCTTCGACAAGCTCCAGATGGCCGTCACCCTCCAGGTCGGCCATCAGATATGAAGTCATGTCATTGTTGGTTCGCAGACACTCCATCGTCTTGACGATCTTGACCCGGTAGGGAGCGTGGTCGGGATCGAGGTCCAGGTCGGAGGACCCACGGCCGTGGGCCCGGGTTCCACCACCAAGCATGACCAACAGCAGGACGAATCCTGCGGGCAGGAACTTGCGGGGAATGCGGGCGAGCCAAGACAATGTGGCGACCACTTATCTGGGCGAGACAAACGGATTTAGTAAAAAACGGGACAAAACCTCAATTTTAGGCCCGTCATTTCTACTAATTATACCATAAAGGACCACTCTTCTGCAACCGACATCGCGGAAGTCCGCATTAGGGCCCGCAAAGCTCAATCACGTCCTTTGGGCCCCATTTGGGACACCAGCACTCCGGCCAACATCAAGCCGCACCCTACCAACGACTTGGCGCTAAGGCCTTCACTGAGGATAACCCAGCCACCAACCGCCGCAAACACCGATTCCAGGCTGAGAATAATGGCTGCCGGCGCGGGCCTGGCCCGACTCTGCCCCACCACCTGCAGGGTGTACGCGACCGCCACCGACAGGACACCGGCATACAGGATCGGCACGGCGGCAGCCCGCAAATCCCCCCAGATCGTTGTTACAAACACCAGAGCGCCAAGCAGGCTCAATCCAGCCACGACAGCGAACTGGGTCACCGCCAACTCCAGCGGCGGCACCTGGCTGGCCAACCGGCCAATGACCAGAACATGCACAGCCCAAAAAATGGCCCCGATCAGGACCAGACCGTCGCCCAGGGCGATGCCGACCAGCCCGGTGGCGCTCAGCAGGTAGAGCCCCACGGCGCTCAGAGCGACGCCGAGCCAAACGCCGCGCCCCACCCGGTGCCCGACGATCAGTCCCAGCAGCGGCACGAATACCACGTACAGGCTCGTGATGAAACCGGCCTTGCCGGCAGTCGTGAAGACAACGCCATACTGCTGCAGCGTGGCCCCGACGAACAAGACCAGTCCGGCGACAAGTCCACCCTTAAGGCGCTGCCGAACCGGCGTTGCACTGACCGGCCATCGCTGGCCGGGGAGTCCCCGAATCATCCAGGGCAGGAGCACGAGGGCACCGAGGGCGAAGCGCACGCCGTTGAACGCCAGCGGCCCCACGTGCTGCATGCCCATCCGCTGGGCCACGAAGGCCAGGCCCCAGATGGCCGAAGCCAGCAGGAGCAACAGGTTCGCCTGTCGGACGGAAATGCCGGGAGTGTTGTTCATGGCTGCACAATAACCTGCGGCGACCATCCTGCCCAGCGGGCTGTTGGGCCGAAACCGACTTGCGGCGCGCACTGATTCAGGACATATTTATCCTGATTAGCGACAACCACCCGCCAGGAGGAAGTTTCCCATGCACGACGGATGCACCGGCCCCGGCGCCGACGGCAAGATGATGGTCAACAAGGTTCGCATGAT
>JAJRWA010000057.1 GCA_024277025.1 Candidatus Krumholzibacteriota bacterium
GCGGGTCTATCTGCACGTGGGGGAAGGCCTCGGGAACTACCTGATCGGTCGGCCGATTCCCCTGCCCGGTTTGCAGAGCGTGGCGACCTTCGTGGCCGGGGTGGGCGACACGACGGCCAGTTTCCTGCAGGCCGAATGGAATGCCGGGGTCAACGATCTCAACCAGCTTTCGAATCTGGACAATGACGACAACCAGGGCGGGGCCGGACGGGTCAACGGGCGCCTCAGGGGACAGTAGCTGGCCGTGGACGGCGTCGGCCTCGGTGAGGTGGATCTGTCCGGATCCTGGGAACAGCGGGATGGCGAATTTGTGCCGTTCCAGGTCTACAAGACGATCTTCGACTACGACGAGTGGGGTTTGGACGATCGGGCCAGCCGGGCAGGGTTCCTGACCGAGTCGGAACGCGAGACCCGCCTGGGCGGCAGTTGGCGGACCACCGGCGAGCACGACAGCATCGAATTGACCGGTCGCCTGGGCAGCCTGCGCCATGGCGCGTCCCTGGCCGCGGAGCAGGTGGAGGGACGGGCCGTCTGGAAGCTGTGGGGCGCGCAGGGGCGCCATCAGTTGCAGAAGGCCAGGGCGGACGACAGCCTGGATCCCCTGGCCATCCGGCGCGCCAACCGCCGTCACGATGTCAGCCTGACTCTGGGTCCGATCGTGCCGCGTGGGCACTATCGCCTGTGGCGCTGGCAGGACGGGCAGATCACCGGGGCCAGGGCCGCCGGCTACCAGTTGGAGGAATACGGCGGCGGCCTGGGCTCGAAGCCGGGTGGCTCCCTGGCCTGGCACGTCGAGTTTTCGCGCGGTCTGGCGGATTCACTGGTGGCTGGCAACTGGCGCCTGGAACGGGACAGCCGCACGACCCGGGCCGGCCTGACCTCGGGGCGATTTGCCGGCATGCGGCTGATCGGGGAGGGCACCCTGCGCGAGGTGAAACAACCGGGGGGCGAAGACGAAACCACCCGCCTGGGCCGGTTCAATCTGGCCGGACGCTGGGCGCGCACGGCCACGGACTGGTCGCTGGGCTACCGGGTGGAGAACAGCCGGGCCGAGGTGCTGGATCGGCAGTTGGTGTTTGTCGGCGAAGGCCAGGGCGACTACAACGAGGACGGGGCCTTCGTCGGCGAGGGGCAGGGCGACTACACTCTGGCCCTGGCGCGAACCGACAGCCTGGTCGCCACGACCGGTGTGGTGGCGGACCTGAACTGGCGGCAGGGGTTCCGCTTCCTCGGCGACAAGAAGTGGTACGGTGCCTGGACGGCGATGACTTTGGCCGCCATCGAATCGCGCAGCACCACCGATGACGTGGGCGGGCTGCTGGCGCTGGATCCCGCCGTGATTTTCGACAAGAATACGGCCGTCCTGGGCGACCTCAATTTCAGTGAAGAGCTGATTTTCCTGCAGCATCTGCGCACGATCGATCTGCGGGCCCGCTTTGCCTACCGGGAAACCATCGACCGCCAGTTCGCCGATCATCCCGAGGACCGCACCAACCGCATCTGGCAGTTGACCGGAAACCTGAACCTGACGCGGCGCAGCTCCTTGAAACTGCGCTGGCAGCGTGAGGACGACCGCCGCTACACCACCGAAAGCAGTCTGAGCGCGCGCAACAGCCTGGTGCTGCAGGCCCGGCGTTACGAACTGGGCTGGAACTACACGCCGAATACCAGTGTGCGCCTGGGGATCCAGGGCGAGTATCTGACCCGCAGTGACGCGGTCACGACGGTTGCTCAGCAGGAGGTGGCGATCAAGCCCAGCGGCCGGGCCAGATTGCGCAAGACCTGGACCCTGCAGGGCGACGTGCGCTTTGCCGACGTGACCTCCGCGGAGCCGGCGGGTATCGTGCGGCCGCGCCTGTTTCCCCAGTCCGGGCGCAACGTCGAGAGTTCGTTCCGCCTGGCCTGGGAACCGTCCGGCTTTCTGTCAGTATCGGCGAGCTGGTTCGCCCGCAAACGCAGTGAACGGAGGTGGCAGCATGACGTCCGTCTGGAGACAACGGCCCGGTTCTAGGTTCACTGGGGCGGGGCTGGGACTGCTGCTGGCGTTCACCGCGGTGACCGCCGGCGGCCAGCCCGCGACGGTGACCGTGGACCAGGAAGGTGTCGGACGTGCTGCGCGGCAGCGCCTGGCGGACTTCGCCGGGCAGGACCGGCGTTGGCTGCGGCGGCTGCCGCCGGCGGAAGCCGAGTTGACCAGATCTGCGGCGGACACCAGCCTGGCGCGAATCCGCGCCCTGGTCGCCGGCGCGGCGGGCACCGCCGCGGACACGGTCGTGGTCGTCAGGCCCGTGGAAGGTCGCCTGCGGGACCGCTGGCTGGCCCGGGGCTATCTCTCGGCTCGCGTCACCGTGCGCGGGGACACTTTACGGGTCCAACCGGGCCCGGTCTGGACGGTCGGGAACTGGGAGCTGTCCGGGGATGACTTTCCCGGCCGGGAGCATCTGGTGACCACCTGGCTGCCGCGCGCCGGCGACACCTTCGTCCAGGCGGAGCTGGCTCTGGGCATCGAGAGGGTGCTGCGGGGTTGCGGCGAGGCCGGCTATCCGTTTGCGCGCTGGGTCACGCGCAAGCTGGAGATGGACACTGCGGCGCATCAGGTCATGATCAAGGCTTCCCTGCTGCCGGGGCAGTTGGCCTGGCTGGGCCCCATCGGCAGCAATCTGACCGAGCCACGGGCCAACCGTTTCCTGGCGCGGTCGTCGGGCTTGCAGCCGGGGGTGCCGTTCCGTCATTCGGATCTGGACCGCGCCGTGGACCGACTCCTGGCCCGGGACTTGTACACCACGGTGGGCGAGCCTCAGGTCTACCTGACATCCGCGAGGGACACTGTGGGCGTCTTCTTCCCGGTCATTGCCCGGCGCAAGACCAATCGCCTGCAGGTGGTCCTGGGCCTCAGCCAGCGGGAGGAGGGCGGCACCCATCTCAGCGGCGAAGTGGATCTGCGGCTGCCCAATATGGGCGGCTCGGGGCGCAATCTGCAGATCGGCTGGAGTGACGACGGGCAGGACAAGAGCCATTTCGGCTTCTCGTATCTGGAGCCGTTGGCTTTCGGTACGGGACTTGATATGGGGTTGGGGCTGGACAACGAGGTGCAGCGCGGCAGCCACACCCGTTTCCGCCTGGACAACAGCTGGCAACTGCCGGTCGTGGCCCTGTGGGGCCTGGAACTGGGTGTGGGCTGGGACCGCACGACGTATCCGGCCGGTGATCTGGAGCGCACCAGCCGGGTGCGGGCCAGCGGCGCGGTTCTGCACAAACGGGGCGACCGGACCCGGAGCGGTTGGGCCAGCCGTTTCGCCATCGAGAACGGTTGGCGCAGTTCGACCCTGCGGCCCGACACCTCGTCCGCCGTGGCGGGAGGCAGTGAATTGGGCGAGGCGGTGACCCAGCGCATCTTCAGCGTCGATGTGGCTGGCGAGTTGTGGGTGGCGCCGACCCTGAGTTTCTTCAGCCGGGCGGCGTTCCGGCAACTGACCGGGGGGGAGCCCAACGTGCCGTTGGCCGAGCAGTTCCGCTTCGGCGGCGCGTCGACCCTGCGGGGCTACCGCGAGGATGAATTCAACGGCAGCCAGGCCGCCTGGGGCGCGGTGGAAATGCGGATCGGCAGGCCGGAGGGGTCGCGGCTTTACACCTTTTATGACCTGGGCTACTTTGAGTTCTGGAGCGCCGACGCGGCAGCCGCCGACCCGGCGGCCTTGCTCCGCCGACGCGGGTGGCCACGAGGATACGGTTTGGGCCTGTTCGCCCGCACGCCGGGGGGCGACCTCTCCCTGGCCATCGGCTTCCCGGGCACGGTGGACTTTGGCCAGGCCAAGTTGCACGTCACCCTTTTGGAATCCTTCTAATCGACCGGATCTGGCGCCTGTCCGCAGCGCGACGGTTTCGGCGCCTGGAGCCCCATGGAGCAGGGAAGAGCACCCAACAGCGATGAGTCCCTGGACCGGGCCGCTGCTCAGCAGGAAATCGAGCGACTGCGGACCGAGATCCGGCGTCACGACCAGCTGTACTATCTGAGCGCCGCGCCGGAGATCACTGATGTCCAGTACGACGCCTTGGTGCGGCGTCTGCAGGCGCTGGAGGCCCGCTTCCCCGAACTGGCGTCCGCGGACAGTCCCACCGCAAGTGTGGGCGCCGACACGGACGCCCGCTTTCCCAATGCGCCCCACAGCCGCCCCATGCTGAGCCTGGCCAACAGCTACGACCTGGCGGATGTCGAGGCGTTTGATGCGCGGCTGCGCAAGGATCTGGGCGCCCGCCTCGAACGGGAACCCCTGCTGTACACCGTGGAGCCGAAGATGGACGGCGTGGCTCTGGCCGTGCGCTACGAACAGGGCAGGCTGACCATGGGACTGACCCGCGGCGACGGCCGGCGCGGCGACGTGATAACCGCCAACGCGGCCACCGTGTCCGGCGTGCCGGAAGTGCTGCCGGAGGGTTGGGCGGCGGCCTTCCCCACGGGTGAAGTGACGGGGTTCGAGGTGCGCGGCGAGGCCTATCTGACCCTCAGCCGTTTTCAGGCGCTGAACCGGGAGCGGGAAGCCGCCGGTGAGGAACCGCTGGCCAACCCCCGCAACACGACAGCCGGCACGCTGAAGACCCTGGACACCGCCGAAGTGGCCCGGCGCGGGCTGTCGGTCTTCTTCTATCAGATGTTTCCCCTGCAGGTGGCCAATGGTGCTGATCCCGAACCGCAGCACGAGTTCGCCAGCCATCGGTCCGAAATGGCGGCCATCGCCGGTCTGGGCCTGCCGGTCAACCCGTTCCTGCGCGAGGCGGCGGCGATAGACGAACTGCAGGGACACCTGGCGGATCTGGAAAGCCTGCGCGACTCGTTGGACTACCAGATAGATGGCGCGGTGATCAAGGTCGACAGCCGTGACCTGCAGAACCTGATCGGATTCACGGCCAAGGCGCCGCGGTGGGGACTGGCCTACAAGTTCGCGGCCGAAGAGGGCGTGACCAGGCTGCGGGCCATCACGCTGCAGGTGGGTCGCACTGGCGTCATCACTCCCGTGGCCGAATTGGAACCCGTGGCCCTGGCTGGCAGCACCGTCAGCCGGGCCACGCTGCACAACTGGGACGAGATGGAGCGCAAGGACATCCGGGTCGGCGATCAGGTTGTCGTGGTCAAGGGTGGCGACATCATTCCCAAAATCCTGCGCGTGCTGGCTGATCAGCGGGATGGCACCGAAAGCCTGGTGCCCCGTCCGCAGGAGTGTCCCGTCTGCGGCGAACCCACCAGCCGGCAGGCGGACGAAGTGGCGTTGCGCTGCCTGAATCCCCTGTGCCCGGCGGTGCTCGCGGGCCGGCTGCGCCATTTCGCCTCGCGCAACGCCTGCGATATCGAAGGTTTGGGCGGCCGGTACATCGACCTGTTCCTGGAATTGGGCCTGGTGCGGGGTCCCGGTGACCTGTTTCGCCTGGATTGGGCGGCGATTGCCGCTCTGCCCGGTTGGGGCGAGAAATCAGCGGAGCGCTTGCGTCAGGGGCTGGCCGCGGCCCGGGACCGCCCCTGGGCTGCCAAGATATTCGCGCTGGGCATCACCCAGGTCGGCGTGTCGACCGCCCTGACCCTGGCGCGGAACTACGGGAACATCGAGGCCCTGGTGGCGGCCAAAGCCGAGGAAATGGAGCAATTGACCGATATCGGGCCGATTGTCGCCCGTGAAATAGAGGATTTTTTAGCCTCGGCCGGTGGCCGGCAGTTGGTGGCCGATCTGGATGCGGCCGGGTTCTTTCTGGCGGCTGAAGCCGTGCCGCCGCCACCGGTCGTCGTGCAGGGAGACAACTGGTTTGCGGGTAAGGTTTTTGTCCTGACCGGGACTTTGGCCGAACGCACGCGCGACGAGGCCAGGCGGGAGATCGAATCCCTGGGCGGCAAGGTCACCGGCAGCGTGAGCAAGAAGACCGACGTGCTCGTGGCGGGCGCCAAAGCGGGCAGCAAGCTGAAGAAGGCTGAAGGTCTGGGTGTCGAAGTGCTGACGGAAGCGGAGTTCACGGCCAAACTGGCCGCATGCCGGACCGACGACGATGACTGAGCCACGCCACAGTGGCAATGACCGGGATTTGATCCTGCTGAGGCCCTGGCTGCGGCCGGGGCGTTCTCTCTGGCTGGGCCTGGATCTGATCACCGGCGACCGGATCGTGGAGTTCACGACCCCTGACCATGCCCATCCCGACCATCCTGGTGCCATTCTGGTTTGCGGCGAGGCTGAGCCGGAATCCCTGCAGCACGGCGGCTTGCGCGTGGCCGAGGGAGTGCTGTGGTCGTTGCTGGACCCGCTGGCGGCGGGGGCCGAGACCACCGGCGACCTGGCCGAACGGCTGGATGTGGAAATCGGATTGCGTGAGGCGGCGGCCCGTTTCAGGCGGCGCCTGGTGTGGTGGCGCCAACTGGAACCCGCGCTGCAGGAAAGCTGCCGGCGGCTGCTGAGCGGCTTCCGGCCGGATATGCGCGCGCTGCTGGACCTCTTGGACCAGGCCCTGGTTCCGCCCGGGCCGGGCGAACCCGACCTGGCCGCCGAGGTGGGGCCGGCGGCGGCCGTCAGGGCAGTGCGCCCGGACCCTGACCTGATCTACGGTTGGCTCGGCGATCCGGCGGGGCTTGGTGCCCTGTACGGGGCGGGCTTCACGCCTCGCGAGGAGCAGGCGGAGATGGGGCGGCAGGTGGCTGCGGCCCTGACCGGTCGGCAACCCCTGCTGGTCGAAGCGGGCACCGGTGTGGGCAAGACCCTGGCCTACCTGATCCCGCTGGTCGCCATGGTCACGGCCCACGGCACGCGCGGCGTGGTTTCGACCCACACCCGGGCGCTGCAGAGCCAGATCATCGAACAGGACCTGCCGCGACTGCGCGGCCTGCTGGGCGATCACAAATTCACCCTGTTGATGGGGCGCCGCAACTATCTGTGCCTGCGCCAGCGGCAGGCTTATCTGTCCCGTGAGGTGGTGGACCTGGGCGATGCCCTGCGTGCGGTGGCCTTCCGGCTCTGGCTGCATGAGACCCGTGACGGCATGCGCGATGAGATCGTCTCCCACCCGTTGCTGCAGGTGGACACCGGCGATCTCTTCGATGCGGCGGACCTGTGCCTGCCGGGACTGTGCTATGAGGGGAACCGCTGCTTTGTGCAGAACGCCCGGCGCCGGGCCCGTGACGCCGATGTGCTGGTGGTGAACCACAGTCTGCTGCTGCACGACCAGAAAGCGGGACACACCCTGCTTGGCGAGATCGACCATCTGGTCGTGGATGAAGCGCACCGGCTGCCCGATGTGACGCTGGAGACGCATGCGGTGGTGGTCGGACTGCGGCGGCTGCACGATCTGGAGGATCTGCTGGGCCGGGTCAAGGGCCGCGGGCCCATGCCCGAGCGGATCGGGCTGGTGGCCGAACGGCTGCGCGGGCACGGACGCGAAGGCGAGCAGGCGGCCGGCCTGTGCCGGGATTTTGCCGGGGCCGTCCGGCGGGTCTTCACCAGCTTCACCGATTTCTGGCACGCGCTCGGGACCCATGTGGACGCCACCCTGCCGGCGCGCGGTCGGCCGCAGGGGCGTTTTCGGGTGCGGGACAAGGATGAGGCTTTCGGCGAGTTGCGCACCGAGATTCTGACGGCCGAAGAGGATCTGGCCGCGGCCACCGACCTGTTCGCCCGGCTGGCCGCGAAGGTATCCGTGCTGGACGAGCTCTCGGGGGCGCTGGAGGATGATCTGGCCCAACTCGCCCAGGCCGGGCAACGGTTGCGCGAACTTCATGGTGACCTGCACTTCCTGACCACGGATCCGGACGAGGAATGGGTGACCTGGCTGGAGCCCGGCCGGAACCGCGGCGTGGCCCGCCTGGGAGCCACCCTGCTGGAAGCCGGCGGGGTGTTGCGCGAGTATTGGCAGAACGACGACTGTCGCCCGATCATGACCAGCGCCACCCTGGCGGTGGGCGAGGACTTCACCCACATGATGAGCGAACTGGGCCTGACCCGGCGCCGGCCGCCGACCCTGACCCACACCAGTCCTTCACCGTTTGACTACCATCGGCAAGCCCTGATTCTGGTGCCGCAGCATTTTCCCGATCCGGGCGCCCCCCAGTTTGGTACGGCGGTGGGCGAGGTGATGCGCGATCTGGCGCGCGGGGCGGGGCGCAAGACCCTGGGCCTGTTCACTTCCTACCGCTTGATCCGCGAGGCCGCGGCGGTCCTGACAGCCGATGGACTGGGCGCTGCGCCGTCGGCCGAGCGGGGCGGCGACCCGGTCGTGTTGTGCCAGACGCCGCAATCAGGTCCGGGGGCGCTGCTGAGCAGTTTCCGGCGGCAGCGGCGGGCCATGCTGCTGGGCACGTCGACCTTCTGGGAGGGGGTGGACTTCCCGGGCGAGGACCTGGAGATCCTGGTCGTCACCAAGCTGCCCTTCCTGGTGCCGAGTGATCCGTGGGTCGAGGCCCGCTGTGAGAAAGTGGCTGCGGCCGGCGAGAATCCCTTCACGCGGTTCATGGTGCGCGACGCGGTGCTGCGCCTGCGGCAGGGCTTCGGCCGGCTGATTCGCCGGGTGGGTGACCGCGGTGTCGTGGTGATCCTGGATAACCGTTTGCACACCAAAAACTACGGCACTACGTTTCTGAGCGCGTTGCCGGTCCTGCCGGCCAGCTTCGGCGATACGCCGGACCTGCTGGCCCGCATCAACGGCTTCTTCCAGCAGCAGAACGACCCCAACCTGGATGGCTGACGTGAATCCGACTCCTGCGAATTTTGTCATCGGCGCGGACACACTGGACCTGGCGGCATTTGGCGCCATCTGTCAGGGGAAAATGACCGTTACCCTGGGCGACGAGGCCCGGCGCCGCATCGAGGATTGTGACGCTTTCCGACGGCGCCTGATCGACTCGGGCAAGCGCATCTACGGGGTGAACACGGGTTTCGGCAAACTGGCCGACACGGTTATCCCGGCGGCGGATCTGGCCCAGTTGCAGCGCAACCTGGTGCGCAGCCACGCCGTGGGCTGGGGCCCGGTGCTGGACCGGGCAGAGACGCGGGGCATGATTCTGCTGCGCGCCCTGAGCCTGTCCCACGGCTACAGCGGCGCCCGTGTCGCGGTCGTCGAGCAGTTGCTGTGGCTGCTGGCCGCGGACGTGTACCCGTGGATTCCCTCGCGGGGTTCGGTGGGCGCGTCGGGGGACCTGGCGCCTCTGTCCCACCTGGCCCTCGTGCTGACGGGTGAAGGGCACGTGATCGACGCGGCGGGCGAGCGGCAGGAGGCGGGACCGGTCCTGGCGGCCCTGGGCCGGGCGCCCATTGTCCTGGAAGCCAAAGAAGGCCTGGCCCTGATCAACGGCACGCAGCTGATGAACAGCCTGGGGCTGCTCGGTTGCCGGCGCGCCCTGCGGCTGGTGCGGCGCGCCACGGTGGCGGCGGCGCTCAGCCTGGAAGCCCTGGAGGGCAGTGCGGTGCCCTTCGGCGCCTCGTATCACGCCCTGCGGCCCCATCCGGAGATTGGCGATGTGGCGACCGGTTTGCGCGAGCTGCTGGCCGGATCGGAAATCCTGGCCGGGCACCGGGACTGCGTGCGGGTGCAGGATCCGTACTCGGTGCGCTGCTGCCCGCAGGTGATCGGCGCGACCCTGGGCGTGGTCCGGCAGGTGGCGCGGGTCATGCTGGTGGAGGCCGGCGCGGTGACCGACAATCCGGTGCTGTTGCCGGCCGAGGACCAGGTCATCACCGGGGGGCATTTTCACGGCCAGCCGCTGGCCCTGCAGTTGGATTTCCTGTACCAGGCGGTCAGTGAGTTGGCGAATATCGCCGAGCGGCGCATCAACCTGCTGCTCAGCGGCAACAACGGGCGTTTGCCGCGCTTCCTGGCCCACCAGCCGGGCCTGGAATCGGGCCTGATGATCGCCCAGTTCCTGGCGGCGTCTCTGGTCACCGAGAACAAGAGCAAGGCCTTCCCGGCGGCGGTCGATTCGGTGCCTACGAGCGACAACCAGGAGGACCACGTGTCGATGGGCAGTGTGGCGGCCCTGAAACTGAACGGCGTGCTGTCGCGGGTCGAGGCGGTCGTGGGGCTGGAGATGATCACCGCGGCGCGCGCCCTGCAGTTCCTGACGCGGCCGGACCTGGCGGCGCGCAACGGGCGGCAGGCCCTGCAACTGTCCGCGCCCCTGGCTGCGGTGCTGGGCGAACTGGCCGGGATCGTCGATGTGACTCCCGGCGACAAACCCCTGAGCGATGACGTGACCCATCTGGCGGAATGGCTGCGCCACGGCGAGCTGCCCGGTGCGGCCCGGTCGTGTCTGGGCACTCTGGATTTGGCCTGATCACCAGCAAGGAGCGGCAAGCGATGAACAACCCCGCCCGTTTCACCGAGGAAGCCTGGGCCGGCGCGGCCGGCGTCGACACCTTGATAGTCAACATTGGCCAGTTGTGCACGGTCCATGAGCCGGAACTGGAGGCCGCAGGTCCCCGGCGGCGCGCAGCCATGAGCGAACTGGGCTTGGTGGCGGGCGCGGCGCTGGCAGTGGGCCAGGGGCGGGTGCTGGCGACCGGCAGCGAAGCCGAGGTGGTGGCGCGTCTCTGGAATGGCGCGGCGATTCCGCCCGGGGTTGCGGTTGTGGATGCCGGCGGGCGGGCGGTCATTCCCGGCTTTGTCGATCCCCACACGCACACCGTCTTCGGCCGGACCCGGCAGGATGAGTTCGAGCGACGCATCAAGGGCGAGACGTACCTCGAGATCGCTGCGGCCGGTGGCGGGATTCACGCGTCGGTGGCGGACACGCGCACGCGGACCGAGGCGGATCTGACCCGCCTGGCTGTCACGCGGCTGCGGGAGATGCAGCAGTGGGGGACCACGACGGTCGAGATCAAGAGCGGCTACGGCCTGACCCTGGCCGACGAGGTCAAGATGCTGCGGGCCGCCCGGTCGGCCGCCGACCAGACCCGGATGCGGACCGTGCTGACCTGCCTGGCCGCCCATGAGATTCCGGCGGAGTTCCGCGAGGACCGGGCGGCCTATGTGCGCCTGATCACCGAGGAGATTCTGCCGCTGGTGGCCCGCGAAGGACTCGCCGAACGGTGCGATATCTTCTGCGAGCCTTCGGTCTTCAATCTGGAAGAGAGTGTGGTCATTCTGAGCCGCGCCCGTGATCTGGGCTTGCGCCTGACGATCCACGCCGACGAGCTGGAGGCGTTTGGCGGGGCGGTTCTGGCGGCCCGACTGGGAGCCGATTCGGCCGACCACCTGATCCGCATCGACCAGGCGGGGCGCGAGGCCCTGCGCGGGTCCGGTACGGTGGCCGTCCTGTTGCCCGGTACCGTGTTCACCCTGGGGTTGACCGGCTATGCGCCGGCACGTGAAATGGTGGACGAAGGGTGTGCCGTGGCCCTGGCCTCCGACTTCAATCCCGGCAGCTGTCCGATCCTGGCAATGCCCCTGATCATGGCCATAGCCTGTACCCAGATGCGGTTGACACCGGCCGAGAGCCTGGTGGCCGCCACCCTGAACGCCGCCTGGGCGGTGGGACGACAGCGGGAAGCGGGCTCGCTGGCGCCGGGCAAGTGGGCCGATTTCGTGATTCTGGACGGGGATGACTACCGTTTGGTGCCCTATCGGGCCGGGCACAACCCGGTGGCCTCGGTTTTCCTTGGCGGCCAAAAGATTAATGCTTAACTCCCGCGGTTTCCGGGCGAAGAATAGCCAAAGGAAATCGATGGAATTCGCCTCCGATTTCCCGCGTACTGACCAGAAATGGTCATTTGGCTGCTGCGGGGGTCCACCTCTTGTCGAAGCTCAGCACACTGAAGCAGGAAGCCTATCAGGCCGGTAAGAAGAAAAACTGGGCCCAGGCGATCATGCTCTATGAGCAGATCCTGGAGCTTGAGAAGAATAATCCGACGATTATCAACGAGCTCGGCGATCTGTGTTTGAAAGGCGACGAGAGTTCGCGCGCCGTACGCTACTTCCTGAGCGCCGCGTCCAAGTACCGGACCACTGGGCTGCTGAACAACGCCGTCGCCATCTACAAGAAGATCCTGCGCCATGACCCCGAGAACCTGAACGCCCACTGGTATCTGTCCGAAACCCGCGCCAATCAGGGTTTGATCGTTGAGGGCGAGAACCACGCCATCCACTTCCTGGACAACAGTGAAAACGTGGCGGGCGACATCAAGGAAATCTTTCTCAAACGGTGTCAGAGCCTGTTTGAACTCTATCCCCAGAGCCGGGTCATTCTCTCGCGCCTGTCCCAGATCTTCCGCATGTGGGAGATGCAGTTGGAGGCCGCCCGGGCGGACTGCCTGCTGATCTGCATGGACTTTGCCGGGGGGCAGGAAGAAGAAGCCCGCAAGGCGATCGACGAACTGACGGCCAAGCTGCCCGAGGTCATGAACTACCCGGAGTTCACCAAGTGGAATGGCATGGCCAATCCCGCCGAGTCCGGCGCCGGGGCGTTTTCCGACTTCGGTTCCGTGGCGCTTGACGGTGAGGGGGGCGCCGCCGAAGCGCCTGGGGCTCCGGCGACTGAAGCTCCGGAGGCGGCGTCGAGCGCGCCGGATCCGGCGCCGGCAGCGGCCGAAACGTCGTTTGCGGACGTGGCACCCGCCGCGGATTCGGATGCAAGCTTCGGTGATCTCAACCTGGGCGACAAGCCGGCCGCTCCGGCCGTCGAAGCCCCGGTCGCGACCGGCGGCGACGATGAATCGAGCCCCTTGCTGCGGCAGGGCAATCCGGCGGCCAAGGAACTGGACGACGAAGGCTGTTTCAGTATCGATGACGACGATGCGGGTACCAATTTCGATGATCTGATCGCCCAGGCCACCGGTTCCGCCGAGTCGGCCGCGGACGTGCTGTCCGAACCGACCGGCATGGCTGCCGTGACCGAAGCGGCGGGCGCCGATGCTGCGGACCCCAGCGAGGTCGACCTGCTGGCCCAGATGCTCGATGAGGACGGCCCCGATCTGGTCGCCGAATCCTCGGGAGAACTGGAGACCATCACCTCGGAGATCGGTGCGGTCGTGGGCGGCGGCGAGGGCGACGACGCCGACCGGCTGTACGAAATGGGCATGGTCTACCTGGAAATGGGCATGTTTGATCAGGCCTGCAACAGCTTCGAGACGGCGGCCGCAGACGAGGAGTTCAGCGTTCGGGCCCACGAGATGTGGGGGATCACCCTGCAGCGGGCCAACCGCTTTGACGAGGCGGTGGTCGTCCTGAACAGCGGCCTGGAATTCGCCGAGGTCGGATCCCACGAGTACAACGGCCTGATGTACCATCTGGGCATGGCCATGGAGAAGACCGATCAGACGGACAAGGCCATCGAGTGCTTCCGCAAGATCAACGATGTGGATCCGAAATTCCTGGATGTCGGCCGTCGCCTGGCCAAACTGACGGCTGTCTGAGCCAGGCGCTGAAATCGCTGCGCTGAGAACTTGCCCGCCCGGTGTCATCGGCTTATGATGCGCCCATGACCAAACCGGGATTCACACGCCAACGAACTGCCCCGGTCCGGCAACCTGTGTTGCTGGGCCTTTTTACGGGCACCGCTGTCGGCGCCGGCTATTTGCTGGCCGGTGTGCCGAACGTGGAGCTGATGACCCTGATCATCGCCCTGTGCGGGGCCGTGCTGGGCCCGCGATCGGGCTTTGCGGCCGGCGCCGCTGCCGCCGTCATCTATTCCCTGGGTTCTCCCTATGGCCTGCCGGTGCCGTTGATGCTGGTCGCCCAGGCCGTGGGGCTGGGCGCCGCGGGTCTGTGGGGGGCCCTGGGTGGGAACCGGGTGCTGCGTTGTCACTATAAGGGGCGGCGCCTGACTTCCGTGTCTTGGGCCGTGGCCACCGGCGTTTGGAGCACCCTTATCTATGATGTGTTGACGAACCTGGCGATAATGGGCGCCTTCGAGTTGGCGCCCGCCCTGGTTCTGGCCGGGGCGGTGCCGTTCATGCTGCTGCATCTGGGCAGCAATGGGCTGATCTTCGGCTCTCTGCTGCCACTGGTTCTGCCACGGCTGGCGGGGTTGCGGTCGGCGCCGCTGATGGGGCGTAGCGACTTGCCGGTGGTGCTGCTGGTGGCGGTGTTTTCAACGACTGCCGGGGCGCAGGCCCAGGAAGCGGCGTTGGTCGACACGCTGCAGGCGGTCGCCGAGTCGGATTCGGCTACGGCGGCCGCCGGTGAAGCGGCTGCGCCTGCGGTGGGGGGGGCGGTGGCGGCTCACGGTTGGCAGCGGCCCCTTTGGACGCCGTTCGCACGTACGGCCCTGGAGTGGCTGGGTTGGTACAGCGATCGGGTGCCGGTGGTCGATGGCGGACTGGGGGCACCGGCGGTGATCCTCGGTGAGGCCGGAACCGCCTGGAACCCCTTGGTGGTCCGGGACGGCATTCCGGTGGGCACTGGTCATATCATGGTCGACGATCCCTGGGTTATCCCCACCGAGGGCCTGCGGTTCGACACGCCGGTCGACGGGGCCGATGGCTGGGGCGGCACCGGCGGCCTGATTTCCCTGCGCACTGACGATCGGGACCCCGGCAAGGCTGTCTCAGCCTACCGGGGAGTCAAAGGCAAACACGAAACCTATTTCCGCGCCATCCATCTGCTGACTCCGCAAGCCGCCTGGCGGGCGGCTTTCGAATTCGAGGAAAGCCTGGATATCGAAGGCTACAACTACACTGCCGAGCCCGATGGGGATTTTGTGGCCCGCAGCGGCATCGAATTCCCGGGCCACAGCCGGGTGCGCCAGAGCCGCACGCGGCTGTTTCGGAATCTGGACGACGAGAACAGCCTGGTTGTCGAGTACACCAACGGGCGCCTGACCAAGGACAGTCTGCCGGCCTACGGCGCCGAACACCTCGAACTGTGGGACGACGGGCTGGCGGTCACCATGCGGGCCGGTCTGGGCGCCTGGCAGCTTGATACGAGTGTTTTCTGGCGCAACCGGGATGTGATCTGGGGCGATCGCGATATCGGGTCGACGATCGGCCAGGATCGGCGCAAGCTCGAGACCGGGCGCGAAGGGGCGAGCCTGGAGTTGTATCGGGGCGGGCGGAACGCCGATCGCCGCACGGGCCTGACCCTGCAGCTGACCAACTGGTACGTGGACGACTCGTTGTCCCAGGAGGCCTGGCTGGCCGGATTTGCCGGCACCGGTGCGGGCGAGGGCCAGAAGGCGCGGCTGAATCTGCACACCGGGTGGTTCCTCGGGCCGACGGCCTGGCGGGCCGCGGCGGGTGCGGATTGGCAGGACCGGCTCGGGGCGGGTCCCGAGGGCCGGCTGGCGATCGGGGCTCGTGGCCGGAAACCCTGGTGGGAGTTGGTGGCCACCTATGGCGGCCGGGCCCCGCGCAGTGACGAACTGTTGACGCCCTTGGCCCGGGATGTCGCCGGCCGGCAACTCGTGCTGCTGCCCAACGCCGACCTGGATCGAGAGGAAACCGCGCGTCTGGGCCTGGTGCTGCAGGCCAGGCTGCTCGGCCTGGATCTTGCCGTGGACGGAAGTCTGCGCCGATTGCGGCATGGAATCACCTGGCGGGCCGTGTCCGGGGAAACTGACCGGGGCCGGTGGCGGAATGACCTGGATATGGCGAGCCAACGCCTCACTGCGAGCGTCGGCCGGGAGGGGCGTTTCCTTGGCTGGGGGCGCATGCGGTTGGAGGGAACGTGGCAGCAAAGCGAGATAACGGCAGGTCGGGCTTCGCTGCTGCCGCCGGCCCGGTATCTGCGCAGTCAGCTCAGGTGGGAGAACCACTTCTTCGCCGAGGACGGAATCCTGCAGTTGGCCCTGTTCAGCACCCTGCGGGGGGAGATGGCCGACCCGTGGGATGTGACCCGCACGGCGCTGCTGCCTTCGCGCACGGTGCACGACCTGCTGGTGGGCTTCAGGCTGGTGGGAGCCAACCTGAGCCTGGCCTTCCGCAACCTGACCGGCGAGCGGACCCAACTGACCAGCGGCGCCCTGAGCACGGGGCAGGAAGTGGATATGCGCCTGTACTGGGCCTGGGTGTACTGAACCGCCGCCGGGTTCTCGGCATCTTCCTCGCTTTTGGTCTGCTGCTGGGCGGGCGCCTGGTGCGGCACCACCTGCTGGTGGGCCCGGACGGGAAGTGGCGAGAACACCTTTGGCTCGACGCTCTGCTCGCGGGCCCGGACGACGCCCAGGCAGCGGCCAAGCCTCCCCGGCCGGTGTTGACCTCTCCCTTGCCGATCAATACCTGCAGTTTGGACAGCCTGACCCTGCTGCCTGGCGTCGGCCCCGTCCTGGCCGGGCGGATCGACCTGATCCGCCAGGCCGGAACCGTCTTTTGCACGGCAGAGGATCTGCGTCGGGTAAAAGGCATTGGCCCCGCGCTGTCTGCCCGTCTCGATTCCCTCGTGATCTATGCAATTTCCACGACCAGCGATTCGATTTCCGCCGAAATGCGCTAAATCCCGGTAAAGTCCCGCGCCTGTCAACCGAATAAGAAGTTGAAATGTTGGACCGGGCTACAACCGGGCACCCTTCTTGATTCGCCCTCGGAAGGGACCGCCCTGCGGTTCGATGCCAATCCTTGGTGAGGGAACACTGAGCGAGGAAATCGCAGCATGAATACGGGGACAACAGCACTGGCAAAAGACAAGGTCGCGGCGCGGCTTCTGGAAGCCAACCTCATCGACGAAGCGGCCCTGGCGACGGCCAAGGAGATCCAGAAGAAGGACGGGGGCAGCCTCGGCCAGGCGTTGGTCAAGACCGGCGCCATCGACGAGACGTCGTACGTGAACTTCCTCGGCACGGTCTACAACCTGCCGGTGATCGATATGGACAAGGCCGAGATCGATATCGCCTGCATCGACCTGATTCCCGGTGACGTGGCGACCAAGTTCCAGGTGCTGCCGATCAACCGCGCCGGCCGCGTGCTGACCATGGCCATGGCCAACCCGAGCAACATCTTCGCCATCGACGATATCAAGTTCATCACCGGCCTGGACGTGCAGCCGGCCGTCGCCGGCGAGATGGCCATCAAGAAGGCCATCGACAAGTTCTACGCCACGACCGACTCGCTGGCCGCCATCATGGAAGGTATCGAGGATGATATCGAACTCGTCGAAGACGAGGATGATGACGATATCACCGGGCAGGACGGCCAGAACGCACCGGTCGTCAAGCTGGTCAACACGCTGCTTGCCGAAGCGGTCAAGGTCGGGGCCAGTGATATCCACGTCGAGCCCTACGAACGCAACATGCGGGTGCGCTACCGCATCGACGGTGTCCTGAGCGAGGTCATGGAGCCGCCCATCAAGCTGCGCAACGCGATTATCAGCCGCATGAAGATCATGGCCGAGCTGGATATCGCCGAGCGCCGGATTCCCCAGGACGGGCGCATCAAGCTGAAGATCGGCGCCAAGAAGGTGGACCTTCGCGTTTCGACCTTGCCGTGCATCTTCGGTGAGAAAGTCGTGATGCGTATTCTGGACAAGGGAAACCTGAACCTCGACCTTGCGGATTTCGGCATGGAACAAAAGGCCATCGATGACATCTATGCGGCCATCGCAGCGCCCTTCGGCATGGTCCTGGTTACCGGCCCGACGGGTTCCGGCAAGACCACGACACTCTATTCCTGCCTCTCCAAGCTGAACGACAGCGGCCGTAACATCATGACCGCCGAGGATCCGGTCGAGTACAACATCGACGGCATCAATCAGGTGCAGGTGCGCGACGATGTGGGACTGACTTTTGCTGCGGCGCTGAAGGCGTTCCTGCGGCAGGACCCGAACATCGTCATGGTCGGTGAGATCCGGGATCTGGAGACCGGCGGCATCGCGACCAAGGCGGCCCTCACCGGTCACCTCGTGTTGTCGACGCTGCACACCAACGACGCCCCGAGCACGATCAACCGGATGATCGACATGGGCATCGAGCCGTTCCTGGTGGCTTCCAGTACGGTGCTGATCATGGCCCAGCGCCTGGTGCGGCGGATCTGTTCCAACTGCAAGGAAGAGCTGAAGATCTCGCAGGAGGCCCTCGCCGACGTCGGGCTCAAGCCCGGCACGACGGTCTACAAGGGCCGGGGCTGCGAGAAATGCAACGGCAGCGGGTACTCGGGTCGGCAGGGCTTGTACGAAGTGATGCCGATCACGCCGGAGATCCGGGAACTGATCCTGGACCGGGCCGCGACCACCGAGATCCGCCACATGGCGACCAAGCTGGGCATGTTGACCCTGCGCGAGGACGGCCTGATCAAGGTGGCCAAGGGTGTCACGACAGTTGAAGAGGTGCTGCGCGAGACGGCGGTGGCCGACTAGGCCGGCCGCGGGGCGCAACACACCACATAAATGCAGAGGGAGATGAGCAAGTGGTAGGAATGCGAGAATTGCTGGAAGACATGGTCGGCAAGGGTGCCAGTGATCTGCACCTGACCGCCGGCCTGCCGCCACAGCTGCGGATCGACGGCATCGTGACCTCGACCAGCTTCCCGGTCATGAACGGCGACGAGACGCGGCGCCTGGCCTACAGCATCCTGAACGAAGAGCAGAAGAAGCGCTTCGAGAACGAAAAGGAACTGGACTTCAGTTTCGGTGTGCAGGGCATCAGCCGCTTCCGGGCCAACGTGTTCCAGCAGCGCGGCGTGACGGCCATGGCCATTCGCCAGATCCCCTATGAAATCCACACCTTCGAGCAGCTCGGTCTGCCGCCGGTGTGCCGCGACATGATCAGCAAGATGCAGGGCCTGATCCTGGTGACCGGCCCCACGGGCAGCGGCAAGTCCACGACCCTGGCCACGATGCTCGATACGATCAACAGCCAGCGCAAGGGCCACATCATCACGATCGAGGACCCCATCGAATTCGTGCACCAGCACAAGGGGTGCATCGTGAACCAGCGCGAGGTCAACAGCGACACGCACAGCTTTCCCGACGCCCTGAAGTATGTGCTGCGGCAGGATCCCGACGTGATCCTGATTGGTGAGATGCGGGACCGTGAGACCATCCAGGCCGCCCTGACCATTGCCGAGACCGGTCACCTGGCCCTGGCCACGCTGCACACCAACAGCACCTTTGAGACCATCAACCGCATCGTGGATGTCTTCCCCTCGGGGCAGCAGAACCAGGTGCGGTCCCAGCTTTCGTTCAGTCTGAAGGGTGTCCTGACCCAGCAGCTGATTCCCCGCGCGCGTGGCGGTGGGCGCGTACTGGCCATGGAGATCATGGTTTGTACCCCCGGCATCAAGGCCATGATCCGGGATGACAAGACGCATCAGATCTACGGTTTGATGCAGGCCGGACAGAAGCACGGCATGCAGACGATGAACCAGTCGCTGCACCAGGCCGTGATCAACAAGTGGATCACCATGGAAGAAGCATTGAGCCGTTCGGCAGACATCGGCGAGCTGCTGCAGATGTTGGGCGAACCCGCAGGAATCCGTTCCTAGCGGCCCAGTAAGCGAGAAAGGGGAGGAATCCCGTGAGCAACACCAGCACTTTTCTCTGGAAGGGCAAGACCGCCAAGGGCGAGACCCTGTCCGGTGAATACGAAGCCGTCGACAAGAACGCCGTCGGCTCCTACCTGCGCAAGCGGCGGATCACGATCACGTCGATCAAGAAGAAGCCGAAGGATATCAACATCGGCTTCCTGCAGAAAAAGGGCGTGGGGGTCAAGGACCTGTCGGTGTTCACCCGCCAGTTAGCCACCATGGTCAACGCCGGTCTGCCTCTCGTGCAGTGCCTGGACGTCCTGGGCCGCCAGCTCGAGAAGCCGCACTTCAAGGAAGTCGTGCTGCAGGTCACCGCTGACGTAGAAGGTGGCTCGACCCTGGCCGAGGCCCTGGAAAAACACCCCAAGGTTTTCTCCGACCTGTACGTGAACATGATCGCCGCCGGCGAGGCCGGTGGTATCCTGGACGTCATTCTGGGCCGTCTGGCGGTCTTCCTCGAGAAGGCGGACGCCCTGCAGCGCAAGGTCAAGGGCGCGATGACCTATCCGGTGATCGTGCTGACCGTGGCCGGCGGCGCCTGCATCTTCATGCTCATGTTCGTCATCCCGGTCTTCGCCAAGATGTTCTCCGATTTCGGCGGCACCCTGCCGGCACCGACCCGGATCGTCATGGGGCTGTCCAACTTCATCCGTGCCTATTGGTGGGCCATCGGCGGCGGCTCGGCCGCGGTCACGTTCCTGTTCAAGCGCTATCGCGCCACCGACCGGGGACGCTACATGACGGACAAGCTGTCGATGAAGATTCCCATTCTCGGCAACGTGATCCTGAAGTCGGCCGTGGCCCGTTTCACGCGTACGCTCGGCACGCTGATCGGTTCGGGTGTGCCCATTCTGCAGGGACTTGATATCACTTCCCGCACCGCGGGCAACAAGGTGATCCAGGAAGCCATAGGGGCCACCGCCAAGTCCATCAGCCAGGGTGATACGATCGCCTCGCCGCTGAAGGAAAGCGGCGTGTTTCCGCCCATGGTCGTGCAGATGATCGGCATCGGCGAGCAGACCGGCGCCCTGGACGAGATGTTGTCCAAGATCGCCGACTTCTACGACGACGAGGTCGATTCGGCGGTCGAGTCCCTGACCGCTGCCATCGAGCCGATCATGATCGTCCTGATGGGCGGCATGGTGGGTTCGATGCTGGTGGCCATGTACCTGCCCATGTTCAAGATGTCCAGCGTGGTCGGATGACCAGCGAGAACAGCGGCAGCCAGGTCAAGGCCATTTCCGGCCGCCCTGGCCGCCGCGATCCCAATCTTACCCTGCTCAGGTGGCGGCTGCAGTTTGTGGCCGCCCTCATCGTGTTCTCCGTCATGGCCTGGTATCTCAACGCCGGGGTGGTGGTTGTCCCCGGCCTGATCGGCAGCCTGGGCCTGCTCGTGACGACGGTGGCGGTCAGCTGGGCCGCGATCCAGGCCGGGGCGCCGCGGCGCCTGCTGCTGACGGCGCAACTGCTGGCCGATACCATCGCCATCGGGCTGATCGTTCATTTCACCGGCGGACCGTTCTCGGTTTTTCCCCTGATCTTCTGCGTGCCGATCATGCTGGCCGCCAACTTCCTGGATGCCCGCTGGTCGGTGGCCATTGCCGGGATCGCCGCTGTGCTCACCGGCGGGGGGCATTTCGGCCTGGCCCTGGGCTGGCTGCTGGCCGGTGCCGTCACCGATCACCACTACCTCTCGGGTTGGCCGGTCTTCGTCACGGCCCTGCACATGAGCATCTTCATCGTGACGGGGATGATCAGTGGCGAACTGGCCCGGCGCCTGGACCGGCGCCGTCGCGAACAGTGGCTGGCCAATCTCCAGGTCCAGAAGTCGCGCTGCGAGGTGCGCAACATCCTGGACAACATCCGCAGCGGCCTGATCACCATCGACACCAAGGGCATGATCACGCGGGTCAATCCCTCGTGCTGCCACATCCTGAAGTTGCCCGAGTCCGAGCTGATCGGACGCAGTATCGAGATGGTCATGGCCGAGGGCATGGACGAGTTGGCCGAAATCATCCTGCCGGTGGCCCAGGGCGGCGACGCCGTCAGCCGCGGCGAGGTGACCGTACAGCGCTTCGGGCGAAAAATGCCGTTGGGCCTGAATGTCAACGCCGTTACCGGGCCGCGCGACCGGGTCATCGGGGCGATCGCCATTTTCACCGATCTGACCCGCGAGAAGGAATTGAGTGCCCGCATTCGCGAGGCCGACCGGCTGGCGGCCATCGGCGAACTGGCCGCGAGCATCGCCCACGAGATCCGCAACCCCCTGGCCAGTATCCGGGGCAGCGTCGAGATCCTGGCCGGAGACCTGGAACTGGAGGGCTACCAGCAGCAGTTGCTCGACCTGGTGCTCAAGGAGAGCGGTCGGGTCAACACCATCATCAACGACTTCCTGGGCTATTCGCGCATGCGCCCGGCCAGCATCAAACGCTTCGACGGCGGTGGCTGGCGGGACGAGATTACCCTGCAGATCCGGCAGCATGTCAACGCCGAGCGGGGCAAGGTGCGGGTCATGTGCGACATCTATCCCGAAGATCTGGTAGTGACGGCGGATCCCGGGCAGCTAACCCAGATGGCCTTGAATCTGGCGATCAACGCCTGTCAGGCCATGCAGTACCGCGGCGATCTGCGGCTGGCCCTGAATCTGGTCGATGGCGCCCGCAGCCTGGAACTCGTGGTCACGGACAACGGGCCGGGCATCGACCCGGATATCCGCACCGAACTGTTCAGCCCCTTCAAGACCACCAAGGAGTCCGGGACCGGCCTGGGGCTGTCGACCGTGGCCCGGATCGCGGCCGGGCACGGGGGCATCGTGCGGGCCGAGGACGGACCGGGGGGCGGAGCCATCTTCCGCGTGCGCTGGCCCGTGGTTCGCGATTGCCCGGACAGTCCGGAGGCTGCGCCCCGGACCGAAGCTGTCCCGGCAGCGCTGCCAGCCGGCTAGGAGTGTGTCGGAAAACCCATCCTTTTCCGACACAATTCAGTAGTTGGCCTTTATGATTTCACTCAGGGCAGTATAATCGGCCCATGAAAAAAACAAAAACGCTTTTCCGCCCTTACTCGCCCGATCA
>JAJRWA010000058.1 GCA_024277025.1 Candidatus Krumholzibacteriota bacterium
CGACTACACCAAGGTCGACATGGGCGATTTCGGCGAGGTCACGGGCGCCAATGTCGTCAATCATGTGCTGGCGATGACGATCCACTGGTACCAGGACTAGTTGCAGACCGAACGCTGCCGAACGACAATCCGGGAGAGGTCTAGGCCTCTCTCCGGATTTTTTTTGCCATGAATTCAGTACCCGGCGGGGAGTTTTCGTTTCGTATGGTCCCAAACCGGCTGGTGGCAGAACATGGCGCTTTTTTCCGGGCCGCAGTCTCCGGATTCTGGCGCGCAGCATACAGTTTTCTGCAACCGGAAATTTTTTCCCAGACAGATCTTTGTGCCAATGTGACACCCGCACAGTTACACATATCATACAATATCTCAAATATAGGGCCCGCCATTAGTGCGAATATACTAACCATATCTCACCCACAGTGCCGATACCAAAAATTATCTTGACCATTTCGTTAGATCGGTGCTAGTCTGGAATCCAACTCGCCACTCGCTTTGGTTGGGAGCCACGCCCAGCCACCGGATCAGAAGGAACTCTTCCGGCTCATCGGGACTTCGCTCCCCCTCCCAGGAGCCAGTATGGTAAGCCGTTTTCTGCTCCGCCTGCGGGCCTTCCTGCCGGCCATCGCCCTGGTCGCCTTCATCGGAAATTTCGCAGCCCCTGTTGCCCGGGCCAGAACACCCTACGACTACACCGACCGCACCGAGGGTGACCCCGGCGACGGTGTGCTCGATCCGGCCACTGACCGGGACACCGCCAGTGGGTATGCCGGGTCCGGCAACACACCCACGGTCGGCGCGTCTCTCGCCGAAAACCAGGTTGTCCTTCTTGCCGACTACTTCGCCGTGCCTCTGTACCTGCCGGGCAGCGGTACCGTGGTTTTCGTCAAGAGCGACTGGATCGGTCTGACCAGGATACTCTTCCTGGGCGAAGGGAGGGGACCCCATGCGCCATGAGCCCCAGCCCAACCGGCAGGCCGCGGCCGCGTGCCCCTGCCCGCCGCCGGCGACCGCCGACCAGAGCGTGCTGCCGCCCGCGTACCACGAAGCCCGGCGCAACTACCGTCAGGGCCGCATCGACGAGGCGCTGGCTGAACTGACCCGCCTGATCCAGCCCAGCGGTCGCTGGACCGGCCCCAGGAACAAGGTCGCCCGGCGAGAGGCCGTGCTGCTCAGGGCCTGGTGTCTTATCGAACGGAAAGAGCCGGCCGAAGCCACGGCCTGGCTGGACACCGCGCGACGACTCGCTTATCTGCCGGCCGATGACATGAGCGCCCGCGTGATCGAGCTGAACGCGAGCCTCTATGGTGAGGATTATGCGGCGATCCAGACGGCAACCGAAGAGCTGCTGACCAACTGTCAGGATCCGGCCGACCTGAATCACGCCGAGCTGCGCCTGATCCTGGGTGCCTGCCTGCGCTGGCAGGGAGACCTGCAGGCCGCCATGGGTCACGTCGAATTCGCCTGCTCCGCCTTCACGGTCCTGGACGAGCCGGGGCGCTGCGCCGTGGCCGCCAACTTCCTGGGCTGGACCTGCCTCTCGCTGGGACGCCTGAACGAGTCGCGCCGCTGGTTCGAAAAGAGTCTGGGTATCAACACCCGGCTGAACGCCCGGCTGCGCATGGCCCAGAACTACCAGAACCTGGCCATCATCTGTTACAAGCAGGGTGACTATGGTCTGGCCGTCGAGTTGCTGGACAAGGAACTGAAGCTCGTCGGCAGCCAGCCGGACATGACCTGCCGCGCCCTGATCGCGCTGGGCAACGTGCGGCGTCTGCAGGGCGAATACTTTGGTGCCCGGACGGCGCTGCTGGATGCCTACGCTCTGGCCGGCCAGGAAAATATGCGCCGTGAAGAGGCCCTCGCCCTCGAGTTTCTGGGTGACGTCTTTCGCGACGAGGGCCATCCGGCTGACGCCCGCCAGTACTATACCCGCGGTCTGGTCATCGCACGCGACCTGGCGCCGCGCGGCGACCTGGTCATGGAGCTGACCCGCCGCCGCGGCGAGTGCCTGGACCGGGAGGGCCGTCATGACGAGGCCGAACCCATCCTGCACGAGGCGCTGGAGATGTGCCGGGCCGTCGGCGACAGCTTCGAGACGGCGATCACCCACCGCTGCCTGGGCGTGAACGCAGCCCATCTGGGTCGCTGGCAACTGGCCCGCAAGCAGTTGGATAAGGCCCTGGCCGGCCTGCGCGGAATGACGGCCCGCTACGAGACGATGGTCGCCAGCTACGAGTTGTCGCGGCTGCTGACCCGGCAGATCGCCGCCGGCCGGGTGACCGGACGTGCCGGCGGCCTGCTGGACCAGGCCTGGCGGCACGGATTGCGCGCCCAGCAGTTGAACCAGGAACTGGAGAGCCCCGTCCTGGCCCAGGAGATCACCGAGCATCTGGCCGGGCTGGCGCGTCAACGTCTGGTCGGGCCGGAACACAAGCCGGCCAGCGGACCTTTCTCGACGCGCCGGGCGCCGGTCAGCCGCGTTATCGCCGTTTCACGGGCCATGCAGCAGACCCTGCGGCGCTGCGACGGCTTCGCCCGCTACGATACGCCGGTGCTGATCTGCGGCGAAACCGGCACGGGCAAGGAGCTGCTGGCGCACCGCATCCACGAGAACAGCCCGCGCGGGGCGCAACCGTTCATTCGGGTCTGCTGCACCGCCACGGCCAGTGATCTGCTGGCCCAGGAGATCTTCGGCCTGGCTGGCCGGCGCCACGAGGATGTGCCCGGGCTGGTGACCCAGGCCAGCGGCGGCACCTTGTTGCTCGGCGGTGTTGATGAACTGCCGCGCGAGTTGCAGGGCAAGCTGCTGCGCCTGATCCAGGAGGGTATCTATCGACCCGAGGGCGGCGGTCGCGAGCGCCAGGCGGATGTGCGGGTCATCGCCACGACCACGACCGACCTGGCCCGGCTGGCCGACCAGCATCGCTCCCGGCAGGACCTCTACTTCCGGCTGCGGCTGATGTCGGTGACCACCCCGCCGCTGCGCGAGCGCACCGAGGACATCGTGCCCCTGGTGGATCATTTCCTGAGCCGCCTGGAGGGCTCGACCCTGGCGGCCCGTTCATTGCTGGACTTCAGCGCCCTGGAACTGCTGACGGAACACCACTGGCCGGGCAACGCCGACGAACTGGAAGCCCTGGCCCAACAGGCCTGGCTGCAGCGCGATCTGGGCCGACCGCTCGGTCTGGCGCGGGCCGATTCGTCAGCGGGCGGTGGTCTGGAACTGCGGGAAGTCGCGGGACGAGCACCGCAGTCGCCCCATCCGTCGGGGATGACCCACGAAACGCTGCAGGCGATGATCCGGCGCACGGGCGGCAACAAGGCCCGCGTGGCGCGCAATCTGGGTGTGTCCCGGGTGACGCTGTATCGCTGGCTGCGGCAGTTGGACGCGGGAGCCGCTCAAAGCGGCTGATCGACGGTACGAGAAAGGGGGCTGTCCGCCGCCCCCTTTTCGTTCCTGTGCCAACCCGCTCAGGGAATCAGGCTGAACTCATCCTTGGCGTGGCACTTGTTGCACAAAGACCGCTGGGCCGGATCCCCGTACGGATTGGGCAGCGGGTACGATCCCGACTCGACACCATCGTCGGCCAGGTAGGTCACGTTGAAATCCCACCGACCCGCGCTGGGTGCGCTGGAGCCGTGGGCCCGGTGGCAGCTCAGGCACATGATCCGGCTCGCGGCGCCCGGCCCGGCCGTGCCGGTGTACACGACGCCCGGATCCTCGAACGGTACCTGCGTCAGATACGCCGTGGGTGCGGACCCGCCGGCGGGGTCGGACGTGCCGAGATAGAGGTTGTAGGTCGTGGCCACGTCGGCGCCGATCGCCTCGTTGGCCGGATGCTTGAACTTGGTGTCGTTGGCGTGAAAATCGCCATGACAGTTGCCGCACCAGGCACTCATGCCCGCGTTGTAGGCCGTGTGCCGATCCTGCCTTTCGGAACCATGATAGATCGACAGACCGACGGCCATCGGCGCGGCGCTGTCAAAAGAGAACAGTCCGTTCTGCACCGGCCCCGTGCCATTGAGCATCCGGAAACTGTCGTTGCCGTGCGGGTCATGGCAACTGGTGCAGCCCAGTTCGTTGGCCGGGAACGAACCGCCGGGCGAAGTGGTCAGGGTCCCGTCGGCGTTCAGGCCCCAGCCCGGTGCCTGCACGTTGTGACCGGCCTTGTCACCGGGGATCGGTGAGAGCGCCCCGTTGTAGCCGTCGTTCAGGTTGTCTTCCAGCAGGAAGACGAAATTGCCGGCACCGACTTCGGTCGGCGGATTGGCCGGATCCGTCCCCAGCGTGTTGCTGACGAATCCGGCGTGGCACTGCAGGCAAACGTCGCTCGGGGTGCTGTCAACCAACAGGTACTGGTTGCCGTTGGGACTATCCGGATCGACCAGCGCCCCGTCCTGGCTGTTGTGCATGGTGTGGCACATGTTGCAGGCCCCGACGCCCCGGGCGTGCATCCCGTTGGTGTACGAGAAGTGGCAATCCATGCAAATGGACTGGGCCCAGGCCCCGGTTGCGGCCAAAGACCCAACAACCACAATCATCAGGACGACAATTCTGCGCATCATATTTGATCCCCTAGTGATGAATCCAGCCCCTTCTTGATACAAGATTATCAGGCGAGGTATGTGAATGCAATAAAAAACGTTAAAAAAAGAACAAGTAGAGCAAAAAGGACCGCTTTTTCGACTCTAACTATCATTTTCAAACCAAGTTAGAAATCCTGACTATATCCTCACTTGCCCAACACCCCCACCCCCGGTAGGATATTCGCGTTCACCCCACTACCTGTTGTACCGACACGGAGGTATTTCATGTTCGCTTCCTCCCGTAAGTTCGTCTGGATCGTTGGTTTGCTGGTGGCCCTGTTGGTTGCCGGCTGTTCATCCGACGCGGACAACTCACTTCTCTCGTCACGGGAACCATCAGGATCGAGCGAGCTCAAGGCGGCCCCAGCCGGCTACTACGACACGGCTGACCAGAGCAACTCCACGACCCTGCGCACATCCCTGCACGCGATCATCGACGACCACACCAAGATCCCCTACACATCATCGTCGACCGACACCTGGAACGTGTTGGAGATCGCGGACCAGGATCCGGGCAACAGCAGTCGGATCCTCGATGTGTATCTGAATGCCAGCTATCCCAAGTACGGGGCGGGCAACAACGACTACAACCGGGAGCACTCCTGGCCCAAGAGCTACGGCTTCCCCAGCGACGGGGCGGGCAACTATCCCTACACCGACTGCCACCACCTTTTCCTCTGTGACAGCAGCCGCAACTCGTCGCGCAGCAACAAGCCCTACGGCACCGTCGGCAACACCGGCTCGGAGTACGTCACCCAGGTCAACAACGGCGTGGGCGGCGGCTCAGGCACCTATCCCGGCTGGTCGAACTGGGCCGACAGCACCTACTGGGAAACCTGGTGGGACCGCCGTGGCGACGTGGCCCGCGCCCTGTTCTATCTGGACGTGCGCTACGAGGGCGGCACCCACGGGGTGACCGGCTACAGCGAGCCTGACCTGATCCTCACCGACAACCTGAGCCTGATCCAGAATTCGAATACCGGCAGCAACGAGTCGGTGGCCTACATGGGCCTGCTCAGCACGCTGCTGCAATGGAGCCAGGATGATCCCGTCGATGCCAAGGAAATGGCCCACAACGATGCGGTGTACAGTTTCCAGGGCAACCGCAACCCCTTTGTCGATCATCCCGAGTGGGTGGACTGCATCTTCAGTGCCACCTGCAGCGGCGGCGATACGACGCCACCGGCGGCTCCGTCCGGCCTGGGTGCCGTCGCCGGCGACGGCAGTATTGACCTGAACTGGAACGACAACGGCGAGAGTGATCTGGCCGGCTACACCGTCTTCCGGGCCACTGCCTCGGGCGGAGCCTACACCGCGGTCAACGGCATCCTGCTGGGCGTCAGCCAGTACACCGACAGCGGACTGGGCAACGGCACGACCTACTACTATGTCGTGACCGCAACTGACGCCAGCGGCAACGAATCGGCCAGCAGCGCCGAGACCAGCGCCACGCCCGCCGGCAGTGGCGGTGGCGACGGCGGCACTGTTGTCTGGATCAACGAGTTCCACTACGACAACAACAGCACCGACACCGGCGAGATGGTCGAAGTTGCCGGCACGGCCGGCACCAACCTGTCCGGCTGGTCGCTCGTCGCCTACAACGGCAACGGCGGTGCGGCCTACAAGACAGTCAACCTGTCCGGCACGTTGGCCGACCAGCAGGGCGGCTTCGGCACCCTGAGCTTCGCCATCAGCGGTCTGCAGAACGGAGCACCCGACGGTATCGCCCTGATTGACGACACCGGCGCGGTGGTCGAGTTCCTCAGCTATGAAGGCAGCTTCACCGCTGCCGACGGCGCGGCTGCCGGCACGTCCTCGACCGACGTGGGCGTCGCCGAGTCCAGCAGCACACCGGTCGGTCATTCCCTGCAGTTGGGCGGCACCGGTTCGACCAGCGCCGACTTCACCTGGCAAAGCGCCCAGGCCAACACCGCAGGCGCGGTGAACACCGGCCAGACCTTCGGCGGCGGCGCCCCGGCCAATCAGTCCCCGACCGCGGTGGCCAATGGCCCCTACTCAGCTGAGCAGGGCACAACGGTCAGCTTCTCGTCGGCCGGTTCATCCGATCCGGACGGCTCGATCGTGGCCTGGTTCTGGGATTTCGGTGACGGTGCGACCAGCACCCAGGCCAATCCCGGCCACGCCTACGCCACGGCAGGTACCTATACGGTAACCCTGACGGTGACCGATGACGGCACGGCCGAAGACACGGCGACCACCAGCGCGAGCATCGTCGACACGACGGTGCCCGCAGCACCCGGAGGCCTGGGCGCGACGGCCGGCAATGCGGTGGTGGACCTGAGCTGGTCGGCCAACGGTGAAGGTGATCTGGACGGCTACACGATCTATCGCGGCACCAGCGCCGGTGGACCCTACAGCGCCCTGAACGGCACGCCGCAGAGTGGCACCAGTTACAGTGACACCGGCGTCAGCAACGGCACGACCTACTACTACGTGGTCACGGCCAGCGATCTGACGGGCAATGAGTCGGGTGACTCGGCCGAGGTCAGCGGTCTGCCCGAAGCGCCGCCACCGGCGGCGGCAGAGGTGTGGATCAACGAGATCCACTATGACAATTCAGGCAGTGACCGCAACGAGCGCGTCGAAGTTGCCGGCACCGCGGGCACCGACCTGACAGGCTGGACCATCGTGGCGTACAACGGCAACGGTGGCGCCACCTACAAGACCTGGAACCTGTCCGGCACGCTGACTGACCAGCAGGGCGGTTTCGGCACGAAGTACATCAACACGAAGGGCCTGCAGAACGGTGCTCCGGACGGCATCGCGCTCGTCGATGATTCGGGCACGGTGATCCAGTTCCTCAGCTACGAGGGATCATTCACCGCGACCGACGGTCCGGCGGGCGGCATGACCTCGGACAATATCGGGGTCAGCGAGTCGTCGTCGACCAACAAGAAGCACTCGTTGCAGCTCGGCGGTACCGGCGGCAGCTATGCCGATTTCACCTGGCAGAGTCCGCAGTCCAAGACCAGTGGCGCGGTGAACAGGAACCAGACCTTCAGCGCGAACTAGCGCCGAGGGGTCACAACCGTTAGAATGGCCCGGTGGCAACTGCCACCGGGCCTTTTTCCGTCAACCGTTCGCAAGGAATTGTTCATGCGCCTGCTCAAGATCATCTGCCTGCTGCTGCTGGTGAGCAACACCGCCAAGGCCGATCCGCTGCCCTCCTGGAATGACGGCGAAGTCAAGACCGCCATCACCACCTGGCTGGCGGCGATCACCAACCCGGACAGCCCTGACTTCATTCCCGAAGCCGACCGCATCGCTGTCTTCGACAACGACGGCACCAGTTGGTGCGAACGCCCCGGCTACGGCGCCACCGATTTTCAGGTCTCCCTCGCCCGCAGTCTGGCCGCCGCTGGGCGCATCGATGGCGACACCATGCCGTTCAAGGCCTGGTTCAAAGACGATCGCCGTGCCCTGCGCAAGTTCGGCTACGGCGAGGCCTACCGGCAGTTGAACGCCGCCTTTGCCGGCCTGCCGGTCACCGCCTACCGGGACTCGGCCCGCGCCTGGCTGGACCGCACCCTGCACGAGCGCTATCACGTACCCCTGACTGATCTCTACTACACCGGCATGTTGGAGTTGAAGGACCTGCTCGTTGCCAACGGATTCCAGGTTTGGATCGTCACCGGAGCGGCCCAGGATTTTGTGCGCAGTTACAGCGCCGATATCCTGGGCATTCCGCCCGGACAGGTGATCGGCACCTGGACCCAGCCTGTCTATGAAGTCGTGGACGGCAAGGGCACCGTCGTGCGCGGCACGGAGCAGAACTACAACGGGCACGAGAACAAGCCGGCCACCATCGAGACCCGCATCGGCAAGCGGCCCGTCTTTGCCGCCGGCAACAGCAACAACGACGAGCCCATGCTGCGCTGGACCGTTTCCGGCACCCGCCGCGGCCTGGCCCTGTGGATCCACCACGACGACAAGAAGCGGGAATATGACTACGACCGCGGTACCGACAAGATCGCCGGCCTGGTCGAAGAGAACCCGGCCGCCTTTGCCGTGAGCATCAAGGACGACTGGGCCAGGGTGTTTGCGGGCGACGAGCAGTAGAATAGGCTATTCGGTGGAAGCCGGGCCACCGCCAGGCATCGGCGTCACTCGCCGTAACTATCGGGGAAACAGCTCAGCATCAGCGTCCACGCGCCCCATCCGAAGGGGTGGCGAATACCTTTCGGCCCAGCCATCGCGTCGCGCCGGACAGTTCCCACGGCAACCGGAAGCGGCATTCCCTCGACTCGCCACAACCGGACCACGTCCTGCGGCCGGAACACGGGCTGAGCATCCCT
Organism: Candidatus Krumholzibacteriota bacterium; assembly: GCA_024277025.1. GTDB lineage: Bacteria > Krumholzibacteriota > Krumholzibacteriia > LZORAL124-64-63 > LZORAL124-64-63 > JAGRNP01. The sequence goes on from JAJRWA010000058.1 coordinate 8,904, forward strand.
GATGCGCCAGAAAGTTTGCAGGGAAGTGCCCGCGCCGGCGTCAATGAAGGCATCCCCCAAACTCGGCGCGGTGATCATACCATCGACAAACGGCAGGCCACTGCCGCAACCGGACAGGACCACGACGTCGCAACGCCGAAGGTCGGCGCTCCGGATTTCGGCAATGTCCAGTACGGCCGCGTCGGCCCGCTGCGTCCTCGGCGGTGGCGCCAGGGGAATCGTGGTCATGAACGGCACCTCGGGGTCATGGAGCACGTGCCCCATGAAGTAGATCAGGGAGGCCCGCGGCATGGCCGCAATAACGGCAGCCTTGGTTGCCGCCGGCCCCCGCAGGACTTCGGTCGGCATGATGCTGCGGATCGCCGCCAGCTCGTCTTCAACTCCCACCAGCGGCGCCAGCGAACTGTAGCGGCGACGCAGGGCCGGATCGATCTCAGGGTCGGCAACGACGAGGTTCGTCCCTC
>JAJRWA010000059.1 GCA_024277025.1 Candidatus Krumholzibacteriota bacterium
TCGCTTGCGGTCGTGGTCGTATCCGGCTTGCCCAGATCATGGCACAGCACCGCGCACCCCACGACAAGGTCCTCCCAGTGGTCGCCGGTCCGCTCATCCGCAAAAGCATCCAGGCAGTGCAGGGTGTGGGTCCACACATCGCCCTCGGGGTGGTAGGTCGGATCCTGGGGGCATCCGGGCAGCGCGGCCAGTTCGGGAAAGTGGCGCAGCCAATTGGCGTCCAGCAGAAACGTCAACCCCCGCGACGGCCGCACACCGAGGGTGAGCAACTTGTCCCACTCGGCCCAGATCCGCTCACCGGGCAACCCCTCGCGCTCGATCTCCCGGCAGGCCGCCACCGTCTCGGGCGCCACCTGCAGGTCAAACCGGGCCGCCAACTGCATGCCACGCAATACGCGCAGGGGGTCCTCGTTGAACGCCGCCGAGGTGTGACGCAGGACACCGCGCTCCAGGTCCGCCAGGCCGCCCCACGGATCGGCCGTCTCACCCTGAATCGGATCGAGGTAGATGGCATTGATCGTAAAATCCCGCCGGGCCGCCGCCTCGGGCAGGGCCATCGTCGGGTCCGAATGGACAGTGAAGCCCTGATGGCCCAGCCCGATCTTGGTCTCCCGCCGCGGCAATCCCACGTCGACCGGCCAGCGCCGCAGTTTGAGGATGCCGAAACTCTGCCCCACCAGGTCCAACTCGAAGCCACCGGCCAGGGCGGCCTGCAGCGGCCCGGCCGCCAGGCCGAAGACCTCGAGATCCAGGTCCTCGATCGGCTGGCCCAGGGCCAGGTCGCGCACGCTGCCGCCGACCAGCCAGGCGCGGCCGCCGGCCTCGGCCACCAGCGAGCACACCTGTTGGAGCACCTTGCTCAGGGCAGGGTCCAGGCGGGTCAGATTGGCGGCCGGATTCAACAAGGCCTCGCTCCAGGTTCAACCGTTCGGTCAGGGCAGGCTTTACGCGCCTGCAACTGGCCCCTATTCTTGCTGCGGCGACACCCAGCACCGCTTCGGGCACAGGATAACCCGCTTCGCCCCCAAAAGGAAACCCGGCTCTTGCGCAACAGCCCACCGCAAACCACCGACAACCTGCCCCGCGCCCTGGCCTGGATGGCGCTGTCCGGCCTGAGTTTCGCCTTCATGGGCGCCATGGTCAAACTTTCGGGCGAGGTGGCCCTGCCGACCAAGGTCTTCTGCCGCAACCTGGTCACGCTGGTGATCACCGCGTCGGTGGCGGTGCGCGTCGGGGAAAACCCGCTGGCGGTCACCCGCCACTGGCGCCGCCTGCTGGTGCGCTCGCTGTGCGGTCTGGCCGGAGTCTTTCTCTATTTCCTGGCTCTCGGCGAGTTGAATCTGGCCGACGCTTCCTTGCTGAACAAGACTTCCCCCTTCTTTGTCACGGTCCTGGCCGTGGTTCTGCTCAAGGAGCAATTCAACCGGGCCCTGATACCCGCCCTGCTGGCCGCCTTCGTCGGAGCCATGCTCGTGATCAAACCGCGCTTCGACTTGGCCATGCTGCCGGCGCTCGCGGGCCTGGGCTCGGGCCTGTTTGCCGGCATGGCCTACACTTTGGTGCGCTCACTGAAGGGGCGGGAAAGTCCGAACCGGATCATCCTCAACTTTTCGCTGGTGTCGTGCCTGGTGATGCTGCCGCTGCTGATCCTGGATCCGCCCCGGCCAACATCCAGCCAATGGCTGGCCCTGCTCGGTACGGGCGTCTTCGCGGCCGGCGGCCAGTACGGCCTGACCTACGCCTACCACCACGCCCGGGCCTCACGCGTCGCGGTCTTCTCGTATCTGCACGTGCTCTTTGCCCTGGCTCTGGGCTTTGTCATCTTTGACGAACGACCGGACCCGGCCAGCCTCGTGGGCGGGGCGCTGATCATCGGCGCGGCCGTGCAGACCCATCGCCTTGGCCGGCGCGAACAGAACGGAAACACCTGATGGACTTTACCGTACCGGTCATCCTGTTGATCCTGGCCCTCGGCCTGGCGGCGGGCTTTGTGGCCGGCTTTGTCGGCGTCGGCGGCGGGATCATCATGGTGCCGGTGCTGCTGGAACTGTTCCGCTCGTGGGGCGTGCCCGGCGAAGCCGTAGTCCAGGCAGCCATGGGCACGTCCCTGGGCGTGGCCGTGTTCAGTGTGAGTTCGGCCATCATTCGGCACGGCCGGCAAAAGCGCGTGTACTGGCGGCTGGTGCCCCTGCTGGCACCCGGCAGTCTGGCCGGCGGTTGGCTCGCCGCGCGGCTGGCCAGCGGTCTGCCCGGCGCCTGGCTGCAACTGGGGTTGGCCGGAGTGATGACCTTGGCGGCGGTCCGCATGCTGACCAACGGTGAGCCCGGCGGCGGGAATCACCGGCACATCCGCTGGTGGCAGGGATTGCTGGTCGGCCTGGGCGTGGGCCTGGTGGCCGGCCTGAGCGGGCTGGCCGGTGGCATCGTCCTCGTCCCGGCGCTGTCGTTGCTCCTGGGGCTGCCGGCCGGCTGGCTGGCCGGTACCAGCAGCGCGGTGATCATCTTCAGCTCGACCGCGGCGGCCCTCGGCTACCTGACCGGTACCCCCGCGGTAGCGCCCGGCGCGGGCTTCACCGGCTTTGTCGCCCTGCCGGTGGTCGGTCTGCTGGCTGTCTCGGCCGTGCCGGCGGCCCAGTTGGGCGCCCGGGTCAACCGCCGCGTGCGCGGTATTGTTTTCCGCCGGATCTTTGCCGTGCTGATGCTGCTGGTCGTGGTCCGCCTGCTGCTCAAACGCTGATTCCGGTGGGCATGCAACAAAGTCTGCATTAGTCTGTATGTTCCTGTGAATCCACCCCAACTCCCCGCACCCAAGGAGTGACCATGAAATCCTGGCTCATCGGGATCACGCTCGCCGGCACCATCGCCGTCGGCCTGCAGACGGCAGAGGCCATCACCAGCGCCGACGACGTCCGCAGCTTCACTCTCGACAACGGCATGAAGGTGCTGGTCCTCAGCGACCATTCCATCCCCAACGCCAACATGTACATCTTCTGGAAGGTCGGTTCGCGCAACGAAGTGCCGGGCATCACCGGCCTCTCCCACTTCTTCGAGCACATGATGTTCAACGGCTCGCAGAAGTACGGGCCCAAGATGTTCGACCGGACCATGGAAGCCGCCGGCGGGGCCAACAACGCCTACACCACGGAGAATGTCACGGTCTACACGGACTGGTTCCCGACCGACGCCATGCCGCTCATTTTCGATCTCGAGGCCGACCGCATCGCCCATCTGGACATCGACCCCGACATGGTCGCCTCGGAGCGCGGCGTGGTCACCAGCGAGCGTAGCACCGGGCTGGAGAATTCCAACTACCGGGCCCTGTGGGAAGAGGTCAAGGGCGCGGCCTTCCGGGCCCATCCCTACAGCTGGCCCGTGATCGGCCACGAGTCCGATATCGCGGCCTGGACCCAGCAGGATCTTGTCGACTACCACCGGATCTACTACGCGCCCAACAACGCGGTCGTGGTCATCGCCGGCGATGTGGAATTCAAGCAGGTCAAGCAACTGGCCGAGAAACACTTTGGTCCGATCCCGGCTCAGGACCCCCCGCGCCCGGTGGTCACGGTCGAACCCGAGCAAAAGGGTGAGCGCCGGGTCTATGTGCAGAAGGTTTCGGTCACCGCGCCTAACCTGATGCTCGCCTACCACGTGCCGGAGACCGGCAGCGATGACTGGGCGGCCCTTGAGCTGCTGGCCGACATTCTGGCCACGGGCCGCAGCAGCCGCCTGCAGCACAGCCTGATCGACGAACAGCAGGTGGCCACGCGCATCTACGGCGACTTGTCCAACAGCTTCGACCCCAATCTGTTCACTTTCTATGCCGTGGCCGCCCAGGGGGTCGCCGCCGAGACTCTGGAAAGGGCCCTGATCACCGAGCTCAACCTTGTGGTCCGCGACGGGGTCACCGCCGACGAACTGGCCAAGGTCAAGAACCGGAAGCTGGTCGATTTCTACCGGACCATGGCCACGATCAACGGCAAGGCCAACAACCTCGGCACCTACGAGGTCTTCTACGGGGACTACCGGCGCCTGTTCACCGCCCCTGCGGACTACGAGAAGGTCACCGCCGACGACATCAAGCGCGTGGCCGGCCACTACCTGCGCAAAGCGAACCGCACGGTCGGCATCCTGGACTCTGCCGAAGACACGGACTCTCTTGAATTGACCAGCGTCGTGCCGGAAGGAGCAGCCCGATGAACAAGTTCCGCAATACAACTAGCGCGGCTATCGTCGGTCTGTGCCTGCTGCCGGTGCTCGCGGTGGCGGGCGGCTACCAATTGCCCGCCTATGAGAAGACGACTTTCGACAACGGCCTGACGGTGGTGCTGATGGAGCAGCACGAAGTGCCCCTGATCGCGGTGAACATCATTGTCGGCGGCGGTGCCATGGTCGACGGCGAGCGCAGTGGTCTGGCCGAGATGACGGCCGAGTCCCTGTTGTTCGGCGCGGGCCAGCGCAGCAAGCAGGATCTGGACCACCAGTTCGACTTCATCGGTGCCCAGGTCAGCACCGGCGCCACGCGCGAGTACAGCCGGTTGCGCGCGTCGTTCGCCGTGCGGGACCGTGCGGTCATGCTGCCGATCCTGCGGGATCTGCTGCGCGATCCGACTTTTCCCGCGGCCGAGTTCGACAAGTACCAGCGGCGGCATCTGGCGGGCCTCAGCCAGCAGAAGGAAAGCCCGCGCGCGGTCATCAGCAACTACTTCCACAAACTGATGCTCGGCGACCACCCCTACGCCAGCGTGCCCGAGGGCAGTGCTGAGACGGTGGCCGAGATCACGCTGGCCGATCTGGTCCAGTACCACGAAGCCTGGTACCAGCCCCAGAACACGATCATCTGCGTGGTCGGGGATTTGACGCGGGCAAGATGAGGCAGGAGCTGTCCACGCTCCTTGCCGACTGGCCGCGCACCAGGACCGTGCTGCCGCAACCGGCGGCGTTGCCGGTGCCCACTGAGGCCCGCGTCCTGCTGGTGGACAAGCCGGACGCGAGCGAGGCCACCTTCTACATCGGCGGCCCCGGCGTGGCGGTCACCAACGAGGACCGCGTCGGACTGCAGGTCGTCAACACGATCCTGGGCGGACGTTTCACCTCGTGGCTGAACGACGAGTTGCGGGTGAATGCCGGCCTGACCTACGGCGCCCGCAGCGGCTTCATTTCGTACGCCAGCGGCGGCCTGTTCCGGATCACAACCTTCACCCGCACGGCAACCACCTTCGAGGCGATCGATCTGGCCCTCAAGACCTACAACCGCCTGTGGGACCAGGGCATTGACGCCGAGACCCTGGCCAGCGCCAAGGCCTACGTCAAAGGCCAGTTCCCGCCTCGCTACGAGACCAGCGGCCAGTTGGCCGGATTGCTGGGCCAGATGCAGTTCTACGGCTACGACGAAAGCTTCATCAATGACTTCGAGACCAGGGTCAACAGCCTGACCGTGGCCGGGACCAGGCGCCTGATCGACACCTATTTCCCCCACGACAATCTGCAGTTTGTGGTCATCGGCAAAGGCGAAGCGATCCGCGACGGCCTCACGAAGTACGGTGCGGTGACGGAAGTTGAGATCCAGCGCAACGGCTTCGCCTTTTGAGCGGGAACGATCTGACCGGCCAGTCGGTGCTGCTGGCCGGTTGTGGCGATATCGGCGCGGGCCTCGGTCAGTTGCTGCTGGCCCAGGGGGCCCGCGCCTGCGGTTTGCGGCGCCGGGCCGGCCGTCTGCCGACCGGATTCGACGAGCTGACAGGAGATTTTTCGCAGCCGGATTCACTGTCCCGGCTGGCCGCGCACCGCTTCGATCACGTGGTTGTGACGCTGACTCCCGCCGCCCACACGGATGAGGCCTACACGGCGGCCTACATCACCGGCCTGCGGAACCTGCTGACGGCTCTCGGCCCCCGGACCGGCTGCCTGTACTTCGTCTCCAGCACGAGCGTTTACCACCAGGATGACGACACGTGGGTCGACGAGAACAGCCCGACGGAGCCGGTTATGTTTGCGGGCCGCCACACCCTGGCAGCCGAACAGATCGTCGCCGTCAGCGGCCTCCCTTTCGTCAACATCCGGGCCTCGGGCATCTACGGACCGGGCCGCACACGGCTGCTGGATCAGGTGCGCCAGGGCCGGGCCTGCGGGCCCGAGCACCGACTCTACACCAACCGCATTCACCGTCGCGACCTGATCGGATTTCTGGCCCACCTGATCGGCCGGCGTGTGTGCGGGGAAACGCTGCATCCGGTCTATCTGGCCACCGACAACCAGCCGGCCACCATGTGGGATGTGCAGAGTTGGTTGGCCCGCCGCATCGGCCGCGACCCGCTGACCCTGCAGACCGGGCCGGTCACCGGACGCACCAGCAAGCGCTGCCGCAATACGCTGTTGCGCGACTCGGGTTATGGACTGGTCTTTCCGAATTTCATGAGCGGGTACGCTGAGCTGCTGCCTGGCCCGCCGGCGTCGCCACCCGGCTGACCCAGTGGGCGATCGTCGCCAACAGCTTCCGGCGGTTGAAGGGCTTGGTCGCGAAGTCGTCACAGCCGGCGGCCAGGCACTTGTCGCGGTCGCTGTCCATGGCGTTGGCGGTCAGGGCCACGATGGGACGGTCGTAGCCCGCGGCCCGCAATTCGCCCGTCGCCTCGTAGCCATCCAGGACGGGCATCAGCATGTCCATCAGGATCAGGTCGTAGGGAGTGCCGTCGGCCAGGGCCTGCAGGGCCTTGTCCCTGGCCTCCTGCCCGTTCACCACCGGATCCACTTCGTAGCCCGCCTTGGTCAGAATCCGCACGGCCAACCGCTGGTTCACCAGAGTGTCTTCGGCCAGGAGGATGCGGCCGCCGACGGTCTGGTCCGGACCGGTCTCCGGTTGCGTGGTCGCCGTGGCTTCGCGGGTTGTCGGTGCCTGTGCCAGGCGCCGTACTCCCGCCAGATCACCCGGATCCAATTCGACCGTAAATGTGCTGCCCTGGCCGACAACCGACTCCAGGGTGATATCCCCGCCGAGGGCCCGCGCCAGGCGGCGCGAGATGGTCAGGCCCAGGCCCGTGCCACCGAACTGCCGGGTGGTTGTCACATCCGCCTGGGTAAACGGCTGGAAGATACGTCCGGCCTGGGCCGCCGTCATGCCGATACCGGTGTCGCTGACCGCCAAACGAATCCGGCTGCCCGACTCGCCGCGCGCCTCGCTGACGGTGATCTTCACGCCGCCCTCGGTGGTGAACTTCAGCGCGTTGCCCACCAGGTTGACCAGAATCTGGCGCAATCGCACCGGATCGCTGCCGATGGTCTCGGGCAGGGGATACTGGTAGTCGATCGTGAGTTCGAGTTTCGACTCGGCCGCCCGCCCGGACATGAGTTCCACCGCCCCGTCGACGATCTCCCATAACGAAACCGGCAGGGTCTCGATCTCCAACTTGCCGGACTCGATCTTGGACAGATCCAGGATGTCGTTGATCAGCGTCAACAGGTGATCCCCGTTCTGCCGCACCGTGCGCAGATAGCCCCGCCGGTCCTCTTCTGAATTCTGCGGGTCTTCGAGCAGCTCGGTATAGCCCAGGATAGCCGTCATCGGCGTGCGGATCTCATGGCTCATGTTGGCCAGGAAGGCGCTCTTGGCCCGGTTGGCGGCCTCGGCATCGTCCTTGGCCTGGGCCAGGTCGGCCATCACGATTTCCAGTTCCGTGCGGGCGGACGTCTCGCGCTCAAGGGCCGCACGCGTGTCCGCGGCGCTGGCCGCGATCGCGTCCTCGGCCTCGATCCGCTGCAGCGCCCCGGCCAGCACATCGGCCGCCGCCATCAGAAACACCACATCCTCGGTCTTCTGCCGGGTGCCGGCTTGCAGGTACAGGGCCAGCACGCCCAACACCCGGTCGCCGTCCTTGATCGGCACGTTGTAGTGGCCGTGGGGCTGGATGCCCGGGAAGGTCGTGTGGTGATCGTGATCAACGTCCGACTTGTGGACCACGTCCCCGCTGAGTGCCGCCTGCCCACAAAGACAGTGGCCGAATTTCACGCGCGCGCACTGGCTCAGCAACGGCTTGGCCAGATTGTGCTCAGCCTTCAACACGAGCTCCGGCGGTTCGCCGGCCACGATGAAGACCGCCCCCTGGTTGACGATCGACAGGAAATCCAGCTGCATCAGCAACGCCAGGGCGTCATAGAGCAGAATATCCTGACTGGTCGCCTGGCCCGCCAGACTCAGCAGCTTGATCAAA
>JAJRWA010000060.1 GCA_024277025.1 Candidatus Krumholzibacteriota bacterium
CGCGCTGGGCAGCGGCACCGTCAATCCGGGTGAAACGACGACCCTGCAGGTGACCCTGGAGAACAGCGGCAATCTGGCCACCAGCGGGGCGAGCGCCACGCTCAGCTCCAACAGCAACTGGGTGTCGGTGACCGACGGCAGCGGTGCCTTCGGGGCCATGGCTGTCGGCGGTGTGGCCGTCAACGACGGCGACACGTTTGCCATCAGTATCGACGCCGGCTGCTTCCCCGGCTACGTGGTCACCCTGACCCTGGATCTGGTCTTCGCCGAAGGCGGCACGGCCAGCCTGCCGGTCGTGGTCACCGTCGGCAGCGTGGCCGGCACCGACCCGACCGGGCCGGACCGGCAAGGCTACTACGCCTTCGACGACCTGGACACCGGCTACGCCGCGGCGCCAGTCTACGACTGGGTGGAGATCGCGCCTGACCGTGGCGGGGCCGGCAGCAGTGTGGGGTTGCAGGACTTTGCCCGCTGGCAGGACGATGTGGTCGTTGTGGACCTGCCATTCTCCTTTACCTACTACGGTCAGTCGTTCACCCAGATGAGCATCTGCAGCAACGGCTGGGTGAGCATGGGTGCGACCTACCAGCGTCTGTACCGCAACTGGACCCTGCCCAGTCCCGGCACGCCGGACAACCTGATTGCCGTCTATTGGGATGATCTGTACGTTCAGGCCAGCAACAGTGGTGTCTACTCCTGGTACGACACGGCCAACAACCGCCTGATCGTCGAGTGGGACAACGTGGCCAATGGCGTGACCGATGTGTCCGAGACCTTCCAGGTGATCCTGCAGGATCCGGCCTTCGGCGCGGGTGACACCGGCGATGGCATCATCACCATGAACTACAAGGACATCACGCCCACCGACCAGGAGACCGGTTACGCCACGGTCGGCATCCAGAACGCGTCCCGGGACGATGCGGTGCTCTACACCTACTACAATCTCTATCCCGGCGGGGCCAATACGGTTGCCGCCGGTCGCAGTATCACCTTCCGCACGGTCGAGCCGCAGGTCCATGGTTCGCTGCGTGGCGAGGTGGTCAACGCCAGTGGTGGCACACCCATTGCCGGCGCCACGATCAACGTCCTTGGGGCGGGTCTGAACCTGCTGAGTGCCGCTGACGGCAAGTATCAGGCGGGCCTGACCGTCGGCACCTACGACGTGGCCGTGAACCACGCCTCGTTCGCCCCGGACACCACCTACGGGGTCGTCATCCAGGAAGGCGTCGAGACGGTGGTGGATTTCAGTCTGACCGATATTGCCGGTCCGCTCTTCGCGTTGCAGACGCAGCCTGAAAGCACCAGCGACACGACCGGAACCTACGACGTCGTCTTCCAGGTGAGCGACTACAGCGGGATTGCGGAAACCCACTTCTACTACACATCCAGCAGCCAGGGTGGGCCATTCGAAGTCGTGCCGCAGGCCGAGGGCCCGGCCGATACCTGGCGGGCCGGGATTCCCGGCCAGCCGGAAGGCACTCTGGTCCAGTACTGGTTGAGCGGTACCGACCAGTTGGGCTTCACGACCGCTGAGCCCGCCGGGGCGCCCTCGGTCGTGCATAGTTTCATCGTGGCGCAGACAGCCGTGCTCTACAGCAGCGACATGGAGAACGCCAGCGACTGGACCGGGGGGCTGGCTGGTGACGGAGCCTCGTCGGGGGTCTGGACCAACGTCGACCCGAACGGCGTTTTCAACGGGGCGACCGAGGTTTCCCCGGAGGACGACAACACTGCGGTCGGCACCATGTGCTGGGTGACGGGCCAGGATGCGCCGGGGGGTGTGCAGGGGGCCAACGATGTCGACGGCGGCAGCACGACGTTGCAGTCGCCGGTCTTCGATATCAGCGGTGCCGCGGGCCTGGCGGTTCAGTACTACCGCTGGTACACGAACGATACCGGCAATGCGCCCGGCGAGGACTTCTGGCAGGTACAGGCCCGGGATCAGGGGGGTGACTGGGTGGATCTGGAATACACCTCGGTCAGCAATCGCTCCTGGCAACTCCAGAGTTTCATGTTGGCCGACTATCTGACGCTGGGCAACAGTCTGCAGTTCCGGTTCGTGGCCGACGATCAGGGTGCGGGCTCGGTGGTCGAGGCCGGCGTGGATGATTTCGCCCTGACCAGTTTCCCGCTCATCACCGACAGCGCGGCGCCGCTGGTCAGTCTGGTCAGCCCGAACGGCGGCGAGACGCTGACTCCGGGCACCGCAGTCGATATCATCTGGAACCAAAGCGACGATATCGGCGTGGTCAGGGTGGAGATCCTGCTCAGTACCGACAGTGGGGCCAACTTCGACGTGGTCCTGGCCGATGGCCCCCTGAACGGTTCCTTCACCTGGCTGGTGCCGGCGGGCGGCAGCACCAATCGCGTGCAAGTGATCTGTCATGACGCCGCAGGCAACGCGGTGGGCGCGGTTTCGGCCGCTGACTTCGGTATCTACTCCGCCAGTGCGGTGGGTGAAATCCCGCGTGGGCGGCTGGTGCTGGCCCAGAACTCGCCGAACCCGTTCAATCCGCGCACGAAGATCACCTACAACCTCCCGCAGCAGCAGGAGGTGGCGCTGCGCATCTACAGCGTGGAGGGTCGGCTGGTGCGGACCCTGGTCCAGGGCCTCCAGCGAGCCGGATCGCACACGGTGCAGTGGAGCGGCCGGGACGACCAGGGTGCCTGGACGGCCTCCGGTCTGTACTTCTATCGGCTGGTGACCGACAGTGGTACCTTGACCCGCAAGATGACGCTATTGAAGTAGGGCAGGGTGTCGGGCCTCGACGCATCGGAGTTGTAGGTTTGGATTCACGCGCGTTGGTTCTGGGTCTGTCCGCGGCAGCGTTGTTGCTGCTGGCCGGCTGTACGAGCGAGGAAGTCCGGCAGATGCGGGCCGTTCCCGCTGCGGTGGCGGATTCAAGCCGGTTTGCCGCCACGACCACCTTGTGCCGCAAAGTCGGACGCAAGAGCGGCCGCCGCATCGGGGTCGGCAACGAGTTCACGATGGGCAGGAAATCCTACGTTCGGGCATTTGTGGACTTCGTCAACGTCGCGACCGACCGGGACTACACCGTGCACCTGGTCTGGATCCGCCCCGATGGCCGGGAGATTTTTCGCAAGTATGGCCTGGTGCGGCAGGGCCTGGCGGCCAGCGGCGAGTTCCGTACGGTAACGACCTGGCTGGATGCCGAGGACTTGCACAAGGTGAGGGTGGATACCCTGCGGTCGGCTGGCCCGGACTTCACCCTCGGGACCCGGCTCAACACTTCGCTGCGCAAGGCCAGGGATCCCGGTCTGTACCGTTTTCGAGTCTACCTGGACCGGGCGCTGCTGCTGGAGGATTCGTTCACGGTACACGGGCCGGACCTGGCGGTACCGTAGAATTCAGCCAGTCAGTCCCACTTGATGTCCGCCTGTCCCAGCAGGGCCAGTACTCTTTCGATCCCCGTCTGGTCCACCACCAGCGAAGTGCGGCAATACCCCTTGCCGTACTCGCCGAAGCCGCTGCCGGGTGAGAGCAGCACGCCTGTCTGTTCGAATACTTCACTGATGAAACGGAAGTCGTCGTCGCCGTAGCTCCGCGGAATGCGGGCCCAGATGTACATGGTGGCCGGCGGCATGGGCACCTGCCACCCCAGGGCGCCGTAGCCGGCGACCAGGGCTTTGGCCCGCTGCTCGTACTTCTTGCGGTTGTCGTGGCAGATCTGCTGGTTGCCGGCCAGGGCCTCGACGGCCGCCATCTGGATGCCCCCGAACAACGAGAAATCCACGTTGCTCTTGACCCGGCCCAGGGCCGCGATCACTTCGTTGCCGCCCACGGCAAAGCCCACCCGCCAGCCGGCCAGGTTGTGGCTCTTGCTCAGGCTCTGGAATTCGATGGCCACATCCATGGCCCCGGGGACCTGCAGCACGCTGACCGGCTGGTCGTCCGGATCAAAGCCCAACTCGCTGTAGGCGATGTCGCTGACCAGGATCACCTTGTTCGCCCGGCACCAGGCGACGGCCTCCGCGTAGAAGGCCAGGTCGCACACGCCGCCGGTCGGGTTGTTGGGGTAGTTCAGCAGCAGCATGCGCGCCTTCTGCGCCACGTCGGCCGGAATCTCGCCGAGCACCGGCCGGAAGCCGTTTTCTTCGCGCAGGGGGATCTCGACGATCTCGGCCTCGCACAACCGGACGGCCCCGAAGTACGCCGGATAGCAGGGCGTGGGCACGATCACCGTATCGCCCGGGTTCAGGTAGGCGCGCATCAGGTTGGCGATGCCCTCCTTGGAGCCGATCAGGGGCAGGGTCTGGCTGTCGGCATCCAACTGCACGACGAAGCGATTGTAGTACCAGGCGGCAATGGCTTCGCGCAGCCGGGGCAGACCGCGGAAGGTCGAGTAGCGGTGGCAGTTCCAGCTCGTGTCGTTCAGGGCCACGTTCAGGGCCGCGATCACGTTGTCGGGCGCCCGGCCGTCGGGGTTGCCCACGCCCAGGTCGATCACCTCGCGCCCGGCCGCGAGGGCCTGCTCCTTCATCCCGAACACGGTGGCGAAAACATAGGGGGGCAGGTTGGCGACGCGGTCGGCCACCGGGACGATGAATTTGTCGGCGTTCATGCTCTGGCTCGCTTTGCGGGAAGGAAGATTGCGGCCCGCCCAGCCGGCGGCGGGATCATTCCCCAAGTCTAAGCCAACGGGTGCCGATCCGACACCAAAAATGCCGTCCGGAGACCCGGGCGGCATTTCCGGTGGTGGGGTCGCGGGTGTCAGGCACCGAAGGTGAAGCTGTCCCGTTTCGGGTTCAGCCGGTACTCCCAGCCCAGATTCTCAGTGGTCGCCTTGACCGACGGCGCCAACTGTCCCGAGCGCACCAACTCGTTCAGACTCGTGGGCCACTCGCCCTTCTGGTAGCGAAACAGCCGGGCGGCGGTGATGACTTCCGACCGCAGCTGCGCCTCGCGCAGGGCCTGGCCGGGGTGGGGCCCGGCGTCCGGCGTGGCTGTCCAGCGCAGCCAGCCCAGGGTGCCGATCATCACGATGGCCACCAGCGTCAGGGGCAGCGAACGCAGCCCGCTGCTCAGCTTGACCTTGAAACCGCCGCCCTTGCCGTCGGCTTCCTCGTCCTTGCCGCCGGGGTTGTGCTTGTTCAGGATGCCCTCTTCGACCCAGCCCTTGAGCAGATCCCGGGCCACGAAGCTTTCGGTACGGCCCTGGCGGATGATGCGCCCGAGGGGCAGGCCGGCCAGCGCCAGCTCCATGATGCGCTGTCCGGTCTCGCTCAACTGGTCGGCCGGGATGATCTTGTTGCCCTGGCTGAAGGTGATCGCCTGCGAAGGCAGGAACTCCTTGAGCATCTGCTCCTCGTCCAGGCGCCGGGCCGCTTCCATCAGCAGGCCCTGCACGTCCAGACTGTAGCGCCACTTGACGCCCGGCGGCGAGTCCTTGGTCGGGCTGAAGTGGTAGCGTCCGCGCCGCATCTTCATGCCGGCGTGGGTCATCTCCTGGGCCAGGCTCTTCAGGGCGCCGTCCAGTTCCGCTTCCGAAAGCAGCGATTCGGAAATCAGGATCTCCGTCAGGTCCAGCGAACTGTTCTTGCGGATGTACTCGATGTGCGTCCACTGCTTCTCGCTGAAGAAACCGTAGGCCCGCAGGTAGCTCTCCAGCGGGTCCCGCGAGCGGCTGCGCCGGTCCCGCGTGCTGACCAGCACGCCCTTGTCGAAGATGAACACCATGTTGCGCGTGGTCTCCAGGTTCAGGAACCCGGATTTCTGCTGGCTGGCGAGCAACTGCAGGATCTCCGCCAGGTTAAAATCGCTCAGTTGGCCTTCGAGGGCCATGGCGAACCTCCCTTATCTCGCGCCGGCGCCCACACCGGGAACGGATTCCCGGGAGCCGGAGGTTGGGGCCAGAGAGTAGCGGTCGGGGATACCGCGCCGCAGTCCAGGGCCGTCCAGTAGTGCCACAATCCAGGCGATGACCAGCAGGGCCGCGCCAGTGAGAACCGTCAGGCCGCTCCAGCCGGGCCACAAATTGGCCGGCAGGGGGAACCAGACGGGGTTGATGACTTCCGTGGTCAACTGCAGGCCGGGGGTGGCCAGTTCCGAGCCGGGATCGAAGGCCCAGGCGCCAAAGATGAGAAACAGGCCCGCGGCGACCAGCGACAGGCGCAGCCAACCGCCCCAGAAATGCCCGGAGGCTAGGTGCCCGGCGCCAGGCAACACTTTGCCCAGGCGCAGGATGCGCACCGCGTGGGCCATGCCCTCGGCGCGGCTCTTGTTCTTCAGCAGGGTGGCCAGCACCATGTCGCTCTTGCTGCGCTCGGCGGTCTCGCCGCAGCCGGCGCACAGCCAGGCGCCGTCCTTCACCTTGCAGCAGTTGCCGCACAGGGGAGTGCCGCAGTTCTCGCATTCGCGCGGGTCGTTCTGCCGGCTCCACCACATCACCAGCAGCAGGGCCACGATGAACGGCGTGCCGACCAGCACATACAGCGGCAGCGGCGGCGTGCCCAGCAGCCAGCGCCACGAGCTGATGGTCACCAGCGGCGGGTAGAGGCCGGCCTCGAAGCGGCAGGCGGCAGACATCTCCGGTGCCGTCAGGGGTGGGTACACCACGGCGGAATAGCCGCCGCGCCGGGTGGGCTCGGTGTCCAGGGCGACCGGCGCAAAGCCCAGGGCCCGCGCCTTGTCCATGGCGGCGCCGGCTTCCGGCACGAAGAGTTTCTTGAAGAAGACCTGGGCTACGTTGTAGGGCACCTCGCCCCGTTTGGGGTAGGCCCTGGCGGCCCGGTCGTAGGCTTTCGCCGCATCGTCCAGGCGGCCGAGATAGTAGATGTTGTTGGCCCGGCCGACCATGGCCGCGAAGTTGTCCGGATCGTGCTTGAGCACCGTGTCGAAGTAGCGGTTGCTGGTCTGGTAGTTGCCGCGCCGCGCTTCCTGGATGGCCAGGCCGACGGTCA
This sequence comes from Candidatus Krumholzibacteriota bacterium, assembly GCA_024277025.1. Taxonomy (GTDB): domain Bacteria; phylum Krumholzibacteriota; class Krumholzibacteriia; order LZORAL124-64-63; family LZORAL124-64-63; genus JAGRNP01. The sequence continues at coordinate 6,922 of JAJRWA010000060.1, forward strand.
GCCGGTCGATCCGGGCGGGATCCCGGGCGTCGGCCAGGCGCCGGTTCAGTTCCGCCGTCAGGTTCGCGGAGGGCGGCATGTGGGTGGCCTGGTCCAACAGGGTCACTTCGCTGTCCGGGTCGATCGTGGGGACGGCCATGCGCAGGGCGGGCCAGCTGGGGAAGACCAGCGCCATGACCACGAACCAGGTGGCCAGCAGCAACCCGCGCAGGTGACCGCGGGTCTGGATCATCAGGGGCACCGACAGGGCGGCCAGCAGGCCCAGCCAGCCGGGTTTGAAGGCCAGGATGAGCAGGGGCAGCAACAGCGGCAGGATGACCCGTGGCGTGTGGCGGGGATCCTTCAGGAGCATGGCCCCGGCGTCATGGGCCAGGTTGCGCCACAGGCCGAGATACAGGGCCACCACCAGGACGGTCCAGAAAATGGCCGAGGCCAGCAGGGCCGTCTGGTGGGCGGCGATGACGAAGGGACCGCGGCCCACCGGTGAATCGACCATGGAACGGAACGACGCGGGCAGGACCCGCGTCAGGGTCGCGGTGTCGAAGCTCTTGATCGCTTGCACCGACTGCCACCACTGGTAGCGCGGCTGGTCCGGCGCCGCCTGCAGGGCGGCCTTCATGTTGGCGTTGATCCCGCCGGCGTTGCCGGCGACGGCCGCCTGGCGCGCCAGATGATAGCGGTAGGTGCCGGCCACCGGGTCGTCCAGGCGCGGGGGCTGTTTCGGAGACCGGCTGATGGGCACCGTGCTGGCCGAGACTTCCGGCAGCAATTTGCGACTGATATCCATGCTGGCCCCGGCGTAGCGGGGATCCGGCTGGGCCTTTTCGCTGGTTTGCAGGGTGTCCAGCGGGGCGTTCGCAGCCAGAGTCCGACCGGTACCGGCCAGCAGGATAACCAGCAACACGGCCCAGCCGAGGGTACGGCTCATGGTCTTCATGGGACCGCCTGTCTGCTGAGAGTTTCTCATTCGAGTATTGAATCTTCCGCTCGAACCGTACATCATTCCTCCAGGTCCGGATTCAAACCGGTCCCGGAGATTGCTTTCTCCTGTTATCGGACCTCAATGCCATGTGTTTACCAAAAAGATGCGGCCAGCCGCGGGTGGGCCGTCGAAGGTGAAGTGAGTCGTGCCCCTGCCCGATGCCAAATTGCACCGATCGCGGCGCCTGCTGTTGGCGGTGGCCGGCTTCTGCGGCCTGGTGGGGCTGATCGTCGAATACGGTACTTACCCGCAGGCCTGGACCCTCAATCTGGCCCGCGGCCTGTCGGCCCTGGCGGTGCTGCTCTTTCTGACCGAGCAGGTTGTCTCGTGGCGCGAGTTGGTCACTTTTCGCCGCTACCTGCGCGAGAGATGGCCGACCTTCGCCCTGTCGGTACTGCTCATTCTGGAATCTTTGGCCCTGCTGGCCGGCCGCGAGACCACCTGGCTGAATTCGGCGCTCGGCCGGCTGTCGGTGGGCTCGATCACCCGTGCCTACCTGATTGTCATCCAGATCTATATCGTGGCCGTCTTCGCCGTCGAGTTGCCTCACCTGCACGGCAGTTTTGCCCGCCAGCGGATCCGGCCGGCGGTGGCGTTCGTCCTGGTCTTCGTGCTGCTGATCGTGCTGGGCACGGGGCTGCTTCTGCTGCCGCGCTCGACGCCGGCGGGCCAGCCGCTGAGTGTGCTCGACGCGGCTTTCACGGCCACGAGCGCGGTTTGCGTGACCGGCCTGATCGTGCGCGATACCGGCACCGGTTTCACGCCGTTCGGCCACGCGGTGATTCTGGTGCTGATTCAACTCGGCGGCATCGGCATCATGTCCCTGACGGCGGCGCTGGGCCTGCTGCTGGGCCGTGGCATCGGCGTGCGCGAGAGCAGCCTGCTGCGCGAAGTCTTCCAGGTGCCCATGCTGAGCGAGGTGGGGCGCATGATCAGGTTCATTATTGTCATGACCTTTTCGCTGGAAGCCATTGGGACCGTTGCACTTTATATCGGCCTGGATGGTGCCGTGCCGGACGGCGGCTCGCGGCTGTTCGTCGCCGTCTTCCACTCGGTCAGCGCTTTCTGCAACGCCGGCTTTTCGACCTACAGCGACTCGCTGGTGGGGCTGAACGAACGCCCGCTGGTGATGGGTACGGTCAGCGGGCTGCTCATTGTCGGCGGCCTGGGTTTCGGCGTGGTGGCGCAGCTCATCGCCTGGTTCCGTGGTCGCTCGCTGCGGCTGCACGGGCGGGACTACCGCCTGGGTTTGCACGGCCGGACGGTCCTCGTGGCGTCGGCTATCCTGCTCTTGGGCGGCACGGCGCTGCTGCTGGCCATGGAGTGGAACCACAGCCTGGCCGGCGAGCCGTTCCTGGCCAGGCTGGGCCAGGCGTTTTTCCAGTCGGCCACCTGCCGCACCGCCGGCTTCAACAGCATGGACCTCAATTCGCTCGCACCGGCCAGCATCTTCCTGATGATCATCCTGATGTTCATCGGCGGGGCGCCCGGCGGTACCGCCGGCGGCGTGAAGGTCACCGCCGTGGCCATCGTCTGGGCGAATCTGCGTTCGATCAGCCGGGGCCTCAGCCGGGTGCGTCTGGGCAAGCGTGAACTCGACCCGGTGCACGTTCAGCGGGCGTTGCTGGTGCTGTCGACCGGGCTGGTCGTGGCGGTCATCGCGCTGTTTGTCCTGTTGGCCACCGAGAACAGGCCTTTTCTGACGACGGCTTTTGAAGTCTTCTCGGCCCTGGGCACGGTGGGCTTGTCACTGGGCTTGACGTCCGTGCTGTCGCCCGCCGGGCGGGTGGTCATCATGGTCCTGATGTTCATTGGGCGCCTGGGGCCCCTGACCCTGACCAGCAGCCTGACCGGCCTGGCCCGGGAACCGCGCGTGCGGTTGCCCCGGGGCCGGATCATGATTGGTTGATAAACGAAGGGATGCGCAGATGTTGAAAGTCGCCGTGATCGGTCTGGGCAAGTTCGGCAGCACCGTGGCCACCAGCCTGAGCAGCCGGGGCGCCGAGGTGCTGGCGGTTGACCGGCGTGAGCAGCACGTCCAGGCCGTGGCCGATGACGTGGCCGTCGCCGTCGGCTTCGACGCCACTGATATTTCGAATCTGAAGGCCTACGACGTGGGTTCGATGCAGGTGGCGGTCATCGGGATCGGCACCAATTTCGAGGCGTCGGTGCTGATCACCATGCACTGCAAATCCCTGGGCGTGGAAAAAGTGGTGGCCAAGGCGCACAACGTCATGCAGGAGTCGGTGCTGCGGCAGGTGGGCGCGGATCAGATCATCAAGCCCGAGGAGGACATGGGCACCCGCCTGGCCGAGCATCTGGTCAATGATTCGGTGGTGGACTTCGTGGAACTGCCGGCCGGGTTCTCCCTGCGGCA
>JAJRWA010000061.1 GCA_024277025.1 Candidatus Krumholzibacteriota bacterium
ACCGCGCCGGACACGGGCAGCTTCCCGGCGACCAGCTATTTCGAGCGCCGGTTCTACTGGCACGGCAGCGACCAGGACGGCTGGGTCACCAGCTTCGACCTGTCGATCCGGCTGGGCGCCGGGGTGCCGGCACCCTGGATCGACACCACGCGGACCGACACCCTGATGACCTTTGTCACCGACGACTTCGGTGAAGCCGAGGCCACCTTCCTGCTGGTGGCCAGCGACAACCGGGGCGCTCTCAGTGACACGCTGCGGGAGTTCTTTCCCTTGCGGAATTTTCCGCCCGAGATCCACTTTGCGCCGGATTTCGATCCCCTGAGCAACCTGCAGCGGGAAGTCGTGACCAGTGGTGCTGATCCTGACACCCTGTACTGGAACTGGGGTTTCTCCAATTTCAAATTGACCGCATCGGACCGCGACGGCGTCTCGACCATGGACCAGTTCTACCGCTACACCTTCGCCGACACCGAACCGACCGAAACCTATCCCCTGGGCGACCCCCTGGCCGACCCGGAGACGACCTGGGTGCAGGCTCCGTTCGACAACGCCAATGATCCGACCACCGGCTTCCGTGATTTCGAGATCGACGCCAGCGGTCTGGCGGTCGGCCTGCGCACGATGACCGTTTCGATCACCGACGAGGGCGGTTCCGATTCCCGCTTCACCTACACCTGGGATGTGCGGGCGCCACGCAGCAATATTCTCTACATCCGGGACAACTCGTCCAGCATCGGCCGGGCCTGCTACACCGAATTCCTGGACGCCAGATTCGGTGTCGACGGGTGGGACACCTACGACTTCTGGATGGGTTATCCCGACCGCCACACGACTCTCACCTCGGTCATGCGTCTGTACGAGGCCGTGCTGTGGACCGACGGTGGCGTGACCAGCGACGTTCTGGTCAAGGCCTCCGAACGTGGCGGGGCGCTGGAAGCGTACGTGCTCGGCACGCCGACCGATCCGTCCGGCAAGCTGATGATCATTTCCAGCGTGCTGGCCGGCAGCACCAGCCGCCTGGGCGCGAACTTCCGGCTGCAGGCGCTGGCCATTGACGCCCGCGGCGATCCGGTTTCCGCCTTGACGATGCAGGCGGGCACCCAGGCCCTGGGCGAAGTCGCCGGTCTGCCGCCCATGACCTCGACGGCTTCATCCGCCAAGGGCATCGGCCTCAAGCCGCTGGCTGGAGCCGAGCCGGTCTACCGCATGGAAGAGTGCCTGCGCTGCTACAACAGCCGGCCGCCGTATGACCCGGTGATCGGCGTGCGCTCGCCGCCGCGGGCGGATTCGGCGCTGGCCCGCACGATCTCCATCGGCACCCAGCTCGAGTACTTCGACCGGGCCGAAGTCATCGCGGCCCTCAATACCTTGTTCGATGTGGAGCTGGGGGTGACGACACCATGACCGGTTGTCGCCTTGCCCTGCTGACGTTCCTGTGGGGGATGCTGTTGAGCGCCGGTGCGCTCCAGGCCCAGGTGAATCTTGATACCGCGGTCGACCCCCTGGCGCCGTGCACCATCAAGGGCCGCATCTTCGACGATGAGTCGGGCGAAACCATGCCCTACACCAACGTCTTCATCAGCGGCTCGAACATCGGCACGATGGCGTTCACCGACGGTTTCTTCATCATGAAGGGGCTGCGGGCGGGCACCTATACGGTGAAGGCCAGCTATATTTCCTACGAAGTCGGTTCCAGGACAGTCACCCTGCAGCCGGGTGAGGTCGTCAATATCGACTTCCACCTGAAGGTGCACGCCATCATGGCCGAGCCCTTCGAGGTGGCGGCCGAGCGGGCCCTGGTCGAGGTCGACCGCACCGGCAGCGCCCACTACCTGACCAGCGACGCCATGGAGGCCATGGCCCTGGACCAGGTCGTCGACATGATCGCCATGCAGCCGGGCGTGACCCTGCAGGACAACGAGATCCATATTCGGGGCGGTCGCGCGGATGACACCATGTTCGTCGTCGACGGCATGAACGTGAACGATCCGCTGGCCGGTGGCGGCTACGGCTACAACATCGACCCGTCGATCATCAACGAGGTCGAAGTGCTGACCGGCGGTTTCAACGCCGAGTACGGCCAGGCCGTCAGCGGCGTGGTCAAGGTCACGACCAAGGAAGGCAACGACCGTGTCGAGGGGCAGCTCAGCATCAAACGGGACTACGGCATCAAGCCCATTCCCAAGAATGACGCCCGGGACTGGCGCGAGTTCACGAACTACAACGAGTCCAACAACATCGACATCGTCAAGGCCTCGCTGTCCGGCCCTGATCCGATCAGTGCCGGCCTGCGCAAGCTGGGTCTGAATCTGCCCGGGACGCAGTATATGCTGGCCGCCGCTTCGATGGACATCCGTGACGGCTATTTGCCTATCTACAGCCGGCAGAACCGGCTGGAGTCGCCGATCTACAAGTCGGATCTCTGGGCGCCGCGTCAGCAGAACAACTGGAACGGCATGTTGAAGTGGACCTGGAACTTCACGCCGCGCCACAAGCTGAATCTGAACCTCAGCCGCAACGTGGCCGTCAGCCAGGGCTTCAAGCTGGCCGGCGAGGGCTACGATCAGCGCTTCATGGACAACCTGGACAAGTATCTGGTGTTCACCAACGAGAACATCCTGTCCCAGGCCTATTACCGGCAGGTGCTGAACGAGACATCCTGGTTCGAGTTGACCCTGGGGCGCAACTGGAGCCGGATGCACAACAATGTCAACGGCAACGACGACTACACGACCTATGAGCCGCGCAACGGCTGGGATGAGAACGGGGCCGAACAGACCCCCTCCCTGGATCCGGACGGGCAGTATCCCGGGTCGGCTGACCGGTGGCATGACCACTATGTCGAGTCCTACACGCTGAAGGGCGCCTACTCCTTCATGGGCTCGCAGCGCAACAAGTTCAAGACGGGATTCGATATCTCGTTCACCGAGATGCAGCTTATCGACCTGCAGAGCGGGCTGGCCAATCCGGAACCCGGGCGTCTGGGCACGTTCCAGGACATTTTCGTGGCCACGCCGATCACGGCGGCCACCTATTTCCAGGATACGATCGAATACCACGGACTGATCGTCAATGCGGGCTTGCGGGCGGATGTGTGGGCGCCGGGCAAGGAAGTCGAATACGTCATGGACAATCCCGATGAATTTCTGTTCATCGATCAGGACATGGCCGACGAGTTCAACAGCAAGACGGTCGGTTTCGCCGGCCGGCGCTGGAAGATGCGCCTTTCCCCGCGACTGGGCCTGAGCTTTCCGGTCACCGAGCGGGACAAGTTCTTCTTCAACTACGGCCACTTCAACCAGTGGCCACGCTTCGCCTACGTCTATCCCCAGCTGGAGGCCAAGACCGTCACGGACATCCAGCTGCTGGGCAACCCCAACCTGGATCCCAAGGTCACCGTCGAATACGAGACCGGCGTGCAGCACGAGTTCGGCGGCCTGTGGAGCATGGGGGTCACGCTGTACAACCGGGACATCTACGACTACGCCAAGTCGGTCCGGCTGCGGTCCGTGACCATCAGTCCGGAGGACACGCCGGACCCCGACGATACCGATTCCCGGGACATCAGCCCGGTGCGCTACTTCAACGGCGACTCGGCGCGCAGCCTCGGCCTGGAGCTGTCCTTCATCAAGCGCACGACGCGGTGGCTGAGCGGATCGGCCAGCATGGAAGTGCAGCGCACGACCGGCACCAACAGCGATGCCGACCAGGCCTTCCTCGAGGCGCGTTACGAGCCGGAAAACGAGTTGGATCCTTCGCTGGGCGGCCTGACCCGCAGCCCCCTGATCTGGGACAAGCCCTGGACCGTGAGCCTGAACGCCGATTTTTCGGTCTTCGAGAAGGATCGGCCCGAACTTCTGGGCTGGCGCATGCCGCCCAACTGGAGCGTGAACCTGTTGTTCCGGGCCGAGGCCGGGCAGCGCTACACGCCGCGCTTCGACTTCGAACCGGGCGACGGTGGCGGCACCTACACCGAGGGACCGCGCTACAGCGAGTTGGGTCCCAGCAAGAGCACCCTGAACATCCGGCTCAACAAGTTCTGGACTTTCGCCGACCGCCAGAAGGTCACGATCTACCTGGAAGCCCGGAACATCTTCAACCACAAGAACTACCGCCGGGTCAATCCCTGGACCGGCGAGGGCTACACCCTGGGCGACTACAACCCCAGTTGGAGTGCGCGCAACGTCACCGAAGACTTCGACGGCAGCACCGACAGCGAGGCCTACGCCAAGAGTGCCGTGGACCCCAGCTACATCGAAAACCCCATCGTGATCCTGTGGGGGGTGAGCTACTCATGGTAAGGCTGGGCAAAGGGCTGTTGCTGTTGTTGTGGGTGCTCCTGGCTGCCGTGCCCCAGGTCCGCGGTGGTGAGTTGATCGGGCTGTTCGGTGAAGAGAACGTCGGTACGGCTGCCGGCCAGTTTCTGCGCATTCCCGTCGGTGCGCGGGCGGTGGCCCTGGGCAACGCCTACTCGTCCCTGGCGATCGACGGCTCGGCCCCGTTCTGGAACGCGGCCGGTATCGTACGCACGCCGGGCCGCAAGAATTTCTTCTTCAGCCACAGCGCCTACGCGGCGGATATCAACCTGGACTATCTGGCCTTCCACCTGCGGCGCCAGAATTTCGCCTACGGCCTGACCATGGGTGTCTTGCGGTCGGGCGATATCCTGCGCACCGACGAGTTCCACCAGGAAGGCACCGGCCAGTATTTCAACGCCAACCAGTTCTTCGTCGGCGCCACGCTGGCCCGGGCGATGACCGACCGCTTTTCGGTCGGCGGCTCGGTCAAGTATTACCAGGAGAATCTGGACGAGTACCAGATCAAGTCGCTCCTGGCCGACATTGGCATCCTGTACTACCTGGGCCTGGGCGACACGCGGATCGGCTTCTCGGTGCGCAACTTCGGCGGCGACCTGCAGCCCGGCGGCACCCCGCCCGCCCTGCCCGACGGATATGTACCCTCGACCGAGTTCCAGAGTTTTGCCGCACCGACGGTCGGCTCGTTCGGGGTTTCCCGCACCTGGGGGCTGTCCCGGAACATCAGCCTGCTGACCACCGCCGATTTTGTGCATCCTTCGGACTACAAGGAGAGCTTCCGCACGGGTGGCGAACTGGGGCTCAACCGGATGCTCTTCCTGCGGGTCGGCTATGAGACCAGCCGGATCGAGGGTGGCCTGTCGGCCGGCTTCGGCGTACAGCTCAACCGCAAGCAGATGCAGCTGCGCATCGACTACGCCTACAGCGACCAGGGCACGTTCGGCACCATCCATCACATCTCGGTCGACTTGTCGCCGTTGGCGCGGCGCAAGGATCCGGATGCGTGGCGGAGGGGGCGGCGATGAGACGATCCCTGGGCATATCACTGGTGCTGGCCGGCGCAATACTGCTGGCCCTGCTCGGCGGCTGTGGGGAGAAGATCCCGATTCCGGTGGCCGAAGGCCTGTTCGGCGTGGTCAACTACAACGCTGATGCAACAATCACCATGGACTACGAAGTGCGGCAGATCGCCTTCTCGGCGGCCGGCCTGCACATCCTGGGCAGCGATCGCATCGAGCGCCGCAACATTCTCTTCGCTGCCGGCGATTCGATCTTCGGGCTCGACGACGCGCGGGCACTGTGTGTCGACGAATCGCAGTTGCTCGTCTTTGTCTGGGAAGAAGGCCTGCATCGGGTCAGCTGGTACGATGCCTTGTCCCTGTCCGCAGTCGGTGCGACCTTCCTGCCGGACGTGGGCTCGATCGTGGCCCTGGCCACGAACCCGGCGGGTATCGAGCAGGTGCCCGTCGCGACGACCTTCCTTTATCTCTCGGATCCGAGCCTGGGTCTGGTGCATCGCTACGCCTTCGATGCGATCAACGGCCTGGTCCCGCACGGCATCCTGGCCCGCGCCGACGGCGATGCGGCACGGTTTGTCCATGTGCCGGCGGGCATGGCGACCGACCTTGGCGACAAACTGGTTATCTGCGACCAGGACACTCTCCGCAACTGGGTCATTCGTTTCGACAGCACGCCCGACACGACCGACGTGGCGAACGTGCCGGGTGACGAGGACCCCTTGCGCGGCCTGGTCTGGCCTTTCTTCGATTCCGGTTGTGTGGACAAGCCGGCGGGGGATTTTGTCATCGGTTACGCGCCCGAATGCGGGGGCGACGGCAGTTGGGAAGGCCGCCCCGGTTCGGCCGACGGCGAATTGCACTCGCCGTCCGGCGTGGCGGTGGACGGGGCCGGTCAGGTCTTCGTGGCCGATACGGGCAACCATCGCGTGCAGATGTTCAGCCCGACGGGTGACTACCTGCTGCAGTTCGGTTCGGTCGATGATCTGCCGAATCCGCTTTCGATCGGCCTGATCGACCAGGTTGTGCCCAGCGGAGTGAACTATGCCGCCTATGTATTTGTGCAGCTCGGCGGCACCAATCAGATCGTCCGGTTCATCTCCGCCGAGCACGCCAGGTATCTGGAGCAGGACAAGCCGATCGAAATTCCCTGATCTGCGGCGGCCGGTGGTTGGGTTATACTGTGGTCAGCGGTTTTTCTTACCCTGACGAGTGGGGATGGGCATGATCGGAGCGATTGCCGGCGATATCCTGGGCTCCACTTTCGAGTTCAACCGGATCAAGACGACTGACTTTCCGTTGTTTCCGGAAGGCAGTCGTTTTACCGATGATTCGGTGTTGACGGTGGCCACGGCGTTCACGCTGTTGACCGACGGCGACTACGCGGCCAACTATCGACTCTTCGGGCGGTTGTACCCCGTGGCGGGCTACGGTCGCAATTTCCGTCGCTGGCTGGAGGACGGCACGATCGGCCCCTACGACAGTTGGGGCAACGGTTCGGCCATGCGGGTCAGCCCGGTGGCCTGGGCCTTCGCGACCGAGACTGAAGTGCTGGCGGCGGCGGAACTGTCGGCGCAGGTGACCCACAACCACCCCGAGGGGATCAAGGGCGCCCAGGCGGTGGCACTGGCGATCTTCATGGCCCGGAACCAGGCCGGCAAGGCGGCCATCCGGGAGGCCCTGACCAGCCGCTTCGGGTACAACCTGACCCGGACGGCAGACGAAATCCGGCCGGGCTACCAGTTCGATGTGTCGTGCCAGGGTTCGGTGCCAGAGGCGCTGATCTGTTTCCTGGAGTCCAGCGACTGGCTGGCGGCCGTGCGGCTGGCGGTTTCCCTCGGCGGGGACGCCGACACCATGGCCTGCATCGCCGGCGCGGTGGCCGAGGCCTTTTACGGCGGTGTGCCCGAGGACATTGCCCGGACCGTGGTGCAGATGCTGCCGGAGCATCTGACCGAGGTCCTGACCGATTTCGATCAGACCTACAGACAAGGATAGGCCGTTGTGAGTATTCGCAAGCTGAAGCGACGCTTTCCCAAGCAGGACCAGCCGCAGACGCCGTTCTTCGTCTCGGTGGCCGGCAATATCGGCGTGGGCAAGAGCATGATCACCACCATGATCGGCGAAGTGTTCGGCTGGCAGATGTTCTTCGAGCCGGTGATCAACAATCCCTATCTCGAAGACTACTACAAGGACATGACGCGCTGGAGTTTCCATCTGCAGGTGTATTTCCTGAGCCAGCGCTTCGAGGTGCAGAAGCGGATCCTGGACAACCCGACCAGCGCCGCCCAGGACCGCACCATCTACGAGGACGTGGAGATCTTCGCGCCGGTGCTGCACCGCCGCGGCTGCATGGACGACCGCGACTACGAGAACTACCGCGAGGTCTTCCGCAACATGGTCAGCTTCCTGAGCCCGCCGGACCTGATCATCTACCTGCACGCCAAGCCCGAGACGGTGGCCGGGCGCATCCGGAACCGCGGGCGCAGCTGCGAGTCGGACATCCCGCTGGATTTCCTGCAGGACCTGCACGCGGCCTACGAAGACTGGATCGAAAGGGCGCCGGCCCTGTGCCCGGTGCACACCATTGATACCGAGGTGATCAACCTCAGGGACGACGATGAGGCCCAGCTCAAGCTGCTGGAGACGATTCGTGAGCTCCATCTCGAAAAACACGAACGGCAAAGCGGCCAGTAGCCGCGCGGAGGCCATCTTGAAAATCGGCGACTACCGTCCCAGCGACCAGTTGCGCGGGGCCGACATCACGGACGAACTGCTGCGGGCCCTGCCCAAGACCGACCTGCATGTGCACCTGGACGGCTCGCTGCGTATGGCGACCTTCATGGAATTGGGGCGCGCCATCGGCATGGAGATGCCCGCCGAGCCCGAGGACGTGCGGGCCATGTATTTTCCCGGCGACCGGACCTGTGTCGTGGACGAGTTCCTCAGCCATTTCGACCACACGGTAAAGGTGCTGCAGACCGAGGCGGCGCTGACCCGGGTGGCCCGCGAGCTGGCCGAGGATTTCGCGGCCGACGGCGTGTGGTGGGTCGAGGTGCGCTTCTGCCCGCTGAAACACACCGAGCAGGGGTTGACGCCGGACGGAGCGGTGGCCGCGGTGGCCGCGGGCCTGAAGCAGGCCGAAGAGAGCACCGGCATCAAGGGCGGCATCATCGTCACCGGCATCCGCACCATCGACCCCGCCAGTTCGCTGAACCTGGCCCGGCTGGCTTCGGCCTGGCGCAAGCGCGGCGTGGTGGCCTTCGATCTGGCCGGGGCCGAAGAGGACCATCCGGCCAAGAACCATCTGGACGCGTTCTACCACGTGATGAACAACAACCAGAACGTGACGATCCACGCGGGCGAGAGCTTCGGGCCGGCTTCGATCCATCAGGCGCTGCACCGCTGCGGGGCCAACCGCATCGGCCACGGCGTCCGGCTGGAAGAGGATCCGGACCTGATGGCCTACGTGGCGGACAACCGGGTGCCCCTGGAGATCTGCCTGAGCAGCAACCTGCAGAGCTGCGTGATCGACGACCTGTCGCGCCATCCGTTCCGCTATTACCTGAGCGAGGGTCTGCGGGTGTGCCTGAACACGGACAACACCCTGTTTGCGCGCACCTCACCGGCAAAGGAACTGCGGCTGGCGGTCGACACGTTCGACCTGACTCTGCTGGAGACCGAGAACCTGCTGCTCAACGGCTTCAAGAGCGCGTTCGTGCCGGCGCGGGCCAAGGGCGAGATGATCGTCGAGGCCCTGGAAACTTTCACCTCGCTGCGTGACAAGTTCGATCTGGACGCGGTGGCACCCCACGGGGAGAGCGCGCAATGAACGAACGTCTGGCACGACTGGCTCCGGTCTGGCGCGATCGGGTGCAGGTGGCGGTGGAGTTTTTGCGGGACCGGGGCTTCCGCGGCAAGGTGGGCCTGATCCTGGGCAGCGGCCTGGGCAATTTCGTGGAGGCGGTGGACGAGGCCGAGGCCGTGGCCTACGGCGACATCCCGGGCTACAAGACCACGACCGTGGCCGAGCATACCGGCCGGCTGGTCAAGGGCACGGCCGCGGGCGTGCCGGTGATCGTGATGCAGGGGCGGCTGCACCCGTATGAAGGGCTGCCGAGCGAGGAGTTGCTGTTGCCCACGGCGGTGTTGGCCTGCCTGGGCATCGACACCGCGGTGGTGACCAACGCGGCCGGCGGCTTGAACCGCTATTACCGGCCGGGCGACCTGATGGCGATTCGTGACCAGATCGATCTGCACTTCCACGATCCGTTGCGCGGCCTGATGACGCAACCCTTCGCGCCGCCGGCCGCTGCGGACCCGGACCAGCAGGCCCGGTTGGCGGACCTCGGCCGCAGTGGCGGACTGCCGGATCTGTTCGAGCCCCGCCTGGCCGAGGAACTGGTCGCCGCGGCGGCGGACTGCGGCGTGCCCATGCACGCGGGCACCTACGCCAGCATGTCCGGCCCCGCCTACGAGGCCAAGGCCGAGATCGGCATGCTGCGGCGGATCGGCTGTGACGCCGTCGGCATGTCCACGGCGCCGGAGACGGTACTGCTCAAGCGGCTGGGCGTGGCGCCGGTGGGCCTGAGCTGCATCACCAACCCGGCCCGCGAGACGGGCCAGCCCGAGCTTTCCCACCAGGATGTGGTGGAAGTGGGCAAGATGGTGCGCGAGCGTATGGCGAGGCTGCTCTTGGAGTTCCTGCCACGGATTTGATCCGGCGCTAGTCCGCCAGGAAGTCGAAGATATTGCCGAGCGTGCTGCTGTCCGCCTTGTAGAACTCGGTGAAGTGGCACTGTCGGCAGCTTATTGTCGTGAAACGTTTGGTCTGCACGTTGAAGATCTTGGTGAAGAAGCCGCCGGTCGCCCGCATCTCGCTGCTTTCGAATGACGTCCCGCCGCACTTGGGGCACAAATAACCCTGCCGCATGAGCTTTCCTTCCTGTAAATACCACGGAATTTGGCTATAATACCCGCCATACACGGATCTATTCACCCAAAGGAAGGGGAGGCCGCCATGCGCCGCTATCTCGTGGCCGGAAACTGGAAACTGAACAAGGGGCCCGCCGAGGGGGCCGCCCTGGCCCGCGAAATCTCGGAGCTGCTGCAGGGCCGCAAGCTAAAGGGCGATGTGCTGGTCTGCCCGCCATACGTGACGATCCCCGCAGTGGCGGCTGTGGCCCAGGGCGATCCCGTGCTGACCGGGGCCCAGAACTGCGCCGATCAGGATCAGGGCGCGTACACCGGTGAAGTGTCGCCGGCGATGCTCAGCGAGGCCGGCGCCCGCTACGTGATCATCGGCCACAGCGAGCGGCGCGAGTACCAGCGCGAGACCGACGAGTTGTTCGTGCGCAAGATCAACCTGGTGCATCAGGCGGGCCTGAAGGCCATCTTCTGTTACGGCGAGAAGCTGGAGCAGCGCCAGGCGGGGCAGGCCCAGGCCGTGGTCAAGGCCCAGCTCGAGGGTGTGCTGCCGCAGTTGGAGTCGGCGGACGCCTACAACACCGTGCTGGCCTACGAGCCGGTGTGGGCCATCGGCACCGGTGAGACGGCGACCCCGGCGCAGGCCCAGGAGATCCACGCCTTCAGCCGCCAGGTCGTGGCCGATCTGCTCGGGGCCAAGGTGGCCGAGTACATGCGCATCCTGTACGGCGGCAGCTGCAAGCCCGGCAACGCCCGGGAACTGATCGGACTGCCGGATGTAGACGGCGGCCTGATCGGCGGTGCGGCGCTCAAGGCCGCGGACTTCGTGGGGATTATCGACGGCGCCGAAGCGGCGGCCGGTTGAGCGGACCGGACGACACCAACCCAGGGCTTGCCGGACAGGCCCGAGAGGAAAAGCGACTCATGCGGAACCTGATCAGTGCAGTCATGCTGGTGCTCACGGTCGTCGGTCTGGGCAGCCCCGCCCGGTCCCAGAACCCGCCGGTCACGTACGGCGACATGCAACTGGAACCTGTCGTGCACCCCCTGCCGGACAATATGGAGATCCTGCGGCTGGAGAACGGCCTCGATGTGATCCTGATGCGCAATCCGGCCCAGCCCATGGTGGGCATCTACACCCAGGTGAAGGTGGGCTCGGCCTGGGAGGACTACCGCACCAGCGGCATGAGTCACATGCTGGAGCACCTGCTGTTCAACGGCAGCACGAAGTACACCCAGGAAGAGCAGTACGACATGGCCGATCTGGCCGGTGCCTACAACAACGCCAACACGACGCGCTTCTACACCAACTACATGCTCGTTATCCCGGCGGACGGCCTGGAGACGGGCCTGGATCTGCAGTCGCAGATGCTGTTCCATTCGCTGTTGCCGGACGACAAGTTCGCCAAGGAAAAAGGCATCGTCGTGGGCGAGATCGTGCAGGGGCGCGACTGGCCGGGCCACTACACCGAGACCCTGCTGGAACAGGCCCTGTATGCGGGCTCGAGTCTGGAACTGCCCACCCTGGGCACCAAGTCCACCATCGAGCACATGGTGCGGGACGATGTGTACGACTTCTACAAGAAGTGGTATGTGCCGAACAACATGGTGCTGACCCTGGCCGGCAATTTCGACCGGGACCAGGCCCTGGAGCTGCTGGAAGAGTACTACGGCGCGATTGCGCCCGGGACCGTTGACCGCAATGGTTTGCAGCCGGCCCAGCTCATCGACCGCACGCGCACGGTGGCCAGGCGCGGCGGCGACGAGAGAACGCTGGCGCTCAGTTTCGAGGCGCCGAGCTACGGCATGGCCGACTTCTTCCCCTACCTGGTGATGACCCAGCTGTTGGATCTCGAGGGCGGCGGGATCCTGACCGCGGCCCTGGACGACATGGACGCCGCCGAGCGGCCGGAGCTGGGGATCTGGTGGGAACGCGCCGCGGGCTTCGGGCGGCTGACCCTGCAATTCACCCTGCAGAAGGAAACGGATCCGGATCTGCTGTACCGCCTGGTGCAGGATGCGCTGGCCGGCGCCATCGAGATGGGCATCACCGGCGAGGATATCCTGGGGCTGGTGCGCATGAGCGAGACCGGCACCCTGCTGGAGCGCGAGCAGCTGCGCATGACCGGGCTGTACATCGCCGAACCCGTGGTCGAGGGCGGCTTGGATTTCTTCGTTTCGTACCTGGACGAGCTGCGCGAGGTGACGGCCGAGGACGTGACCCGCACGCTGACCAATTGGCTGGTCGACGCCCCTTGTCTGGCGGTGTATATCGCGCCGGATGAGACGGCCGGCGACGGTGGCGGCGGCATGGCGGGGATGCAGATGCCGCCCGGCATGACGATGCCGCCGGGCATGGCCGCGGCCATGGGCAAGCCAGCCGCCGATGAGAACGAATCCGGGTCCGCCCCGGCCGAGGCTCCGGTTGTCGCGCCGGCCCCGCTGCAGGTGGACCGCACCGAGTTGGCCAACGGCGCGGTGCTCGTCAGCCAGACCAATCCGGACAGCGAGTTGATGGCGATTCATCTGGCCGTGCGCGGCCGGGCCCTGATCGACCGGGACAACGCCGCAGCCGGCGCCCTGGACCTGGTGCACCGCCTGTTCGAGGAGGGTTTTGCCGGCTGTGACAAGGCCTGCGTGGCCCGCCGCCTGCGCCGCCTCGGCGCGGTGGTCAAGACGGTCGACGACCCGCGCATCCCCATGGACAACTACTACACCAACGGCCGCTTCAGCTTCATCCGGATCGAAGTGGCGGCCGAGAACGGGGCCGAGGTGCTGGACCTGCTGACCCAGCAGCTGCAGTTCGCCGCCTTCACCGACAGTGATTTCGAACGCGTGCGCGACGAGCGGGTGGCCGATCTGGCCCGTCACCAGGCAAGTGCCCGCAACACGGCCAATACCATGCTGGACGAGGCCCTGTACGGGGACAATCCCCTGGTCATGCCGCCCGAGGGTACGCCCGAGTCGCTGCAGGGGCTGGACTTCAATCAGGTGCGTCAGGTGTACCGGAAGGCCTTCGCACCGGAGAACCTGGTGTTCGCCGTGGTGGGGCCGCTGGGCCACGAAGAACTCAAGACCCTGATCGAGAGCAAGCTGCCCGGACGCGGCAAGCCCGGACCGAGCCTGCCGCCGCTGCCGGTGACCACCGGCGCCAGCGAGTTGACCGCCACGGTCGGCGGCCAGATGACGGCCATCCGGCTGGGTTCGATCCTGGACATCGCGCCGGAGGACGCGGCGGCCCTCTCGCTGACGGTGGCTATCCTGTCGGACCGGATGGCCATGGATCTGCGCGAGAAGCAGGGCCTGAGCTACAGCGTCGGCGCGCGGCTGAGCGTCAACGGCAGCCAGGGCGAGTTCAGCGCCTGGCTCAACCCGCCCCAGGAACGGCTGGACGAAGGCAAGCAGGCCATCAAGTCCTTAATCGCGGGCTTCGACGCCGGCACGATCACACAACAGGAGTTGGACAAGATCCGGGCTTCGCGGCGCGGTCGGCTGATGATGCGGCGTCTGTCGAGCATGGGGCAGGCCTACTATCTGGCCATGGCCGAGCTGGACAACGATATCGCCGGCTATCTGAACGGGCTTTCCGCCTACGACGATCTGCAGTTGAGTGATCTGCAGCGGGTGGCGGCAACCTACCTGAAGGATTCGCCGCTGGTCGAGGTCGTGGTGAACTGACACCGTTGCCGGAACAGAAAAGGGCGGCTGTGGATCACCACAGCCGCCCTTTTTCTGTGCGTGGGAAACTCAGTGCTGAGCACCGCCACCATGACTGCAGATCTTGTCACAGATCTCGTTTTCCAGATGCTTGAGTTCATCACGGGTGGGTTCGCGGCCACCCATCAGGCGGCGCGCGCCGTCACCGAGGGCCTTGATCTGATCGGCATAGTTGTGGCAGTGACGGCACATCAGCAGGTGCAGCCGCAGTTCCAGCCGCTTCATGAAGCCGAGCTCCTCGGCTGCGGAGGAAGCGATCAGTTGGGTGACGTCTTGGCATTTCAACATGTCGGGTGCTCTTTCCGGTGACGCTCAGTCGCGCGTCACGTTGCGTTTCTCCAGGCATTCGCGCAGCAGGTTCCGGCCCCGGAACAGCAACACTCCCAGATTGGACCGGCTCACGCCCATGGCGCGGCAGATCTCGTTGGTATCCATTTCCTCGACTTCGCGCAGCACGAAGGCCAGGCGCTGGTCGGTGGTGATCGTCCCGAGGCAGTCATCCAGATGCTGCCGGACTTCACCCTCGTAGGTCGGGGTATCGGTCTGGCGCGGCGGTTTCTGCCACATGCCGTTGGTCTTGAAACGGTGCTCCATGACCTCGTCGATGTCCTCGGCCGCGCCTTCCTTCTGCGCCGATCGCCTCATCTCTGAAATCTTACGATAGAGAATCCCAAACAGCCAGGTGCGCACGTGAGATCGTCCCTCAAATGTCTCGAGTTTCTCCAGGAAGGTCAGAAAGACGTTCTGCGTGACGTCTTCGGCGTTCTGCGCCGTCAGGCCGGCGCCACGCGCGGCGCGCAGCAACTGGGGCAGGTACTGCTGAACCAGCCGCCGCAGGGTGCCGGAATCCCGGGCCTTGAGCCGGGCCAGAAAGTCCGGTCCGGCGAAGTCGTCCTGGTCGAGGGTCATGAGCATGACGGTGGGAATCTCCACAAAGTTTGTAACAACGAAGGGACCGGCGGCACTCACGGTCGAATCGAATGAAGCGACAACACAACAAGTCTAAGGGAGAAATACAATGTTTGCCAAACGAATCAAGCACGGAATCGTCGGCGGTCTGGTTGGTGGCGTGGTTTTCGGCATGATGATGGCGAAGATGGGCATGCTGCCGATGATCGGCAAGATGGTCGGCGCGCCCAATGCGGGCATCGGTTTCCTGGTCCACATGTTCATCAGTGCGGGCATCGGCGGCAGCTTCGGCGTCCTGGCCGGATCGCTGGTCAACAGCCGCCTGAGCAGCATTGTCGGTGGCGCGTTGTACGGCATGGTCTGGTGGGTGCTCGGGCCCCTGACCCTGATGCCGGCGATGATGGGCATGGGCCTGGGCGTGAACTGGAACCTGGGCGCGGCCCAGGCCGCCCTGCCGAGCCTGATGGGCCATGTGATCTTCGGCCTGATCCTGGGTTTCGTCTACCACCGCGGCGAGAACTGCCTCCTGCTGCGGACCAACAGCGAGCAGGCCGCCAAGCAGTCTTCGCTGAAGGCGGTCTAGACCCGCCAGTCCAACCCGGCCGGTCGCGGCCCACCCGCCATCAGGGGCGGCGGGAGGTGCGACCGGCCGGGCATTTTTTTGTGCTCATTGGCGGCGCCGCCTTGCCAGATGGGCCCGGTGGCGGCTATTCTGGCCGGGAATTCCTACCCGTCTGTCAAAGGAGCCCGCGATGAACCAGGTTCGCCCGACCACGATCTTTCTGCTGTCCCTGAGCTTGCTGCTGGCCGCCGCGGTCAGCGCCACCGCGGCCGAGCCGGCGCCGATTCTTGTGCACCAGGTTTCCCTCCGGCTGGATACGGCGGCCAATCAGGTGGCCGTGCACGACATGATCAGGGTACCGCCGGGGTTGACCGAGCTGCGCCTGGGCACCGGGTTCACCATCGAGCGGGCGGTCTCGATGGACAACGCGCTGCTGGATCTGGGCACGGTCCTGGCGCAGGAGGAGGACGAGGACGGGCCCTACCAGAAGCTGATCCTCGCGCGCATGGGGCTGGGCCAGGGCGGCATGCTGGACCTGACCTATGGCGGCACCTTTCTGGAGTCGGTCAAGGATGTGGTCTTCTCGCGGGAAAACGTGGGCAACGAGATCACCGCCACGATCAGCGACGAGGGCATCTACCTGTCGTCGTCGGCCCAGTGGCTGGCCTGGGCGCCGGGCACCATGGGCACCTTTGAACTGGCGATCGACACGCCGCTCGGTTTTGAGACCGTCACGCAGGGTGAGCGCACGTTCCACCAGGTGAACGGCGACGTGTTGCATACCCGCTGGATTGCCGATCACCCCAGTGACGGCCTCAACCTGATCGCCAACCGGTACTTCGTGCACGAGGAACCGGTACGTGAAGGCGTGATCAGCATGACCTTCTTCCTGGAGGACGACGCACGCCTGCGGGCCACCTACATGGAACGCACCAAGGCCTACATCGCCATGTACGAAGAGATGATCGGGCCCTATCCCTACGCCAAGTTCGCCACGGTGGAGAACTGGTTCCCCACCGGCTACGGCATGCCCAGCTACACCCTGCTGGGCGGGCAGGTGCTGCGCCTGCCGTTCATCCCCTACACCAGCTTCGGCCACGAGATCGCCCACAACTGGTGGGGCAACTCGGTCTTCGTGGACATCAGCGAGGGCAACTGGTGCGAGGGCCTGACCGTGTACTGCGCGGACTACCACTACAAGGAACTGGAGAGCGAAGAGGCGGCCCGGGACTACCGGCGCAACAACCTGAAGGACTACGCGGCGTATGTGAAGGATCCGGACCACGATTTCCCCCTGAGCGAGTTCCGCAGCCGCCACAGCGGGGCCACCCGGGCCGTGGGCTACGGCAAGAGCATGTTCGTCTTCCACATGATCGACCAGATGATCGGCCGGGACAACTTCCTGAACAGCCTGCGCACCGTGGCGGTGGATCACCAGTACACCGAGGCCGCCTGGAGCGATTTCATGGCCACCTTTGCCGCGGCCGGCGACCGCGACCTGGCCGGCTTCGCCGAGCAGTGGCTGACGCGCACCGGCGCGCCGACCCTGAGCCTGGGCGAGGTCCGGTTCAGGGACGACAAGGTCGAGTTGGAGATCCGGCAGACCGAGCCGGCCTACGCGCTGGAGATTCCGGTTGTGGTCGAGACCACGGCCGGCTCCGAGCAGCACATCGTGTCATTGGCCAGGGCGGCCGAGAAGTTCACGATCAAGGGCCGCGGCATCACCAAGGTCACGGTGGATCCGGATTACCATCTGTTCCGGCAGCTGCATCCGCAGGAGATCGAGGCCACGGTTTCGCA
Source organism: Candidatus Krumholzibacteriota bacterium (assembly GCA_024277025.1). Taxonomy (GTDB): domain Bacteria; phylum Krumholzibacteriota; class Krumholzibacteriia; order LZORAL124-64-63; family LZORAL124-64-63; genus JAGRNP01. The sequence goes on from JAJRWA010000061.1 coordinate 17,247, forward strand.
GGTGCTGGCCGAAGCGGCGCCGAGTTTCACCATGGGCGAGACGGCAGCGGCGCTGCGGGCAGCCGGCCAGGCCTTCGCTGCGAGCTTCGCCGAGGATGATGCGGTGACCGTCGCAGCCGACGGCCTGATCGTGCCCGGCGGCCACGCCAACGTGATCATCAATCCGCCGGCCGACCTGCTCAAGCGCCTGGCGCCGGCGGAACTGAAGTTGGCCGGCGCGATGATTTTTCTGGGTGGCAAGCGGTACGAGCGCAAGAAGTTCGACGTCGTGTTCGCCGCGCCGGACCCGGACGACCCATCGTTGACCCATTTGGTGGTGCTGTGTGATTCGCCCCAGCGCCTGGAGGGCCTGGCCAATCGGGTCAGCCACTACGGCAAGTACAGTTGGCTGCTGCTGCCGGTAGGCTCGGGCCGGCCGGACCGCGGCAACTGGACAGCGGGTGCTTCACCCCTAACAGCGGTCAAAAACGCAAAAATGTAGGTTCTTTTTGGCGGGAAATTGCCCTGGGCGGCGCGATTTCCCGCCATCTTCCCCGCCCGGATGTGTTAAACTCTTGCCATGCATCGTGACCTTGTAAATTCAACGGCACGGCGGCGGGCCCGATGGCGAATCAGGCCCGTCCTGTTCGTGGTCTGCCTGCTGCTGGCGAGCGGCGTCCTGCTGTCCGGCTGCAGCGACGACGACCCGGTGGCCGTGGTCACTTCGGCACCGGTCTGGCGGCAGGAGCTCGAGCCGGAGTACACCCACCGCGCGGTGTGGGGCGTGTCCAGCACCCACTTCTTTGTCACCAGTGAAAAGGGCGTGGTGCAACGCTACCGTGACGGCGAGTGGCAGAGTTGGGAGTTCGAGTACTTCCAGAGCCTGCGCGCGGTGTGGGGCGAGGGTCCGGACCAGGTCATGGTCGTGGGCGAGAGCGGAGCCTGCTACCAGTTTGACGGCACCACCTGGCAGTCCCGCTATCCCGGCACCTACCGCGACCTGCTGGGGGTGTGGGGCTCAAGCTTCGCCGATATCTACGCCGTGGGTGAGGATGGCGTGGTGACCCACTTCGACGGCGACAACTGGACGCTGATGGACAGCGGCGTCAGCGAGACGCTGTACAGCGTCTGGGGCTTCGGGCCGGACGATGTCTACGCCGTGGGGCGGGCCGGCACGATCATCCACTTCGACGGTACGGGCTGGACCCCGATGAACAGCGGCACCAGCCAGGCCCTGGACAGCGTCTGGGGACTGACGCCGGACAATATCTACGCCGTGGGCAGCGTGGGCACGGTTCTGCGCTTCGACGGCAACAACTGGACGAGCGAAAGCAGCGGCGTGCTGACCCGGCTGTGGTCGGTGCGCGGGCTGCCGGGCGAGCCGCCGGTGGCGATCGGGGCCAACGGCACCTATTTGACCCGGGTTGGCGGGCAGTGGCAGCACGAGACCATCGCCCAGGGCCGCTACCTCTACGGACTGTGGGACGATGGCGACGCCGCCCTGGTGCTGGTGGGCTACAACGGTTTGATCATGAGCCTGAGCGGGCCGGCCTGGCAGACGGTGAACCAGGGCTTCACCCACTGGCTGACCGATCTGTTCGCTCCGGACTGCGACCACCTGGTGGCCGTGGGCAAGAACAGCGCGGTGCTGCTGTCGGCGGGCGATGGCTGGCTGAATATCGCGCCGGGCCTGGACGAGGTGGACTACGCGGGCATCTGGGGCGAGTCGGCAGACGATTTCTTCGTGGTCGGTGCCGGGGGCGTGATCCTGCGCTACCAGACCGGACGGCCCTGGACCATCTGGCAGCTGCAGAATCCGGTGAACCTGGAGGATATCTGGGGGACCGACAACGGCAACATCTTTGCCGTGGGCAGCGGCGGCGTGATCATGCACTTCGACGGCTCGGTGTGGGAAGAAATGGACAGCCCGACGACACGGTCACTGGCGTCGGTGAACGGACGCGGACCGGCCGATGTTTTTGCGGTCGGCCTGGGCGGCACCGTGGTGCACTTCAACGGCCTGACCTGGGCGGTGCTGCCGAGCGGGACCCAGTCCAGCCTCAACAGCGTGTGGTGCCGACCCGAAGGTGACGTTATCGTAGTGGGGGCGGACGGGCTGACGATGCAGGGCAGCGGCTCGGGAGCCACGCCCTGGACAGTGCTGCCGAGCGGCACCTCGTTCCCGCTGTTTGCGGTCACCGGTGTGCGCGACGGCACGGCCTACGCCGTGGGCCAGAGCGGTGTCGTGCTGCGCAACGAGGATCAGGCATGGGAGATCATGCCCACGGGGGAACACGATCAGCTGGACGCCGTGACGGTCGGCCCCTGCGGCGCCCTGCACTGTGCCGGCTACTGGGGCCTGATACTCGGCTTCAGCGAATAGCTTGCGGGTTCATCCCGGGTCGACCTTGACCAGCAGACCCACGGACCCCAAATTCGACCAACAACCATCCAGACCAACGAAGCCAAGGAGTGACCAATGGGGAAGCTTGATAAGTTGCAGCCTGCTGCCGTGTGGCGGATCTTCGAGAAGATGAACGACGTGCCGCGTGGCTCGGGCAACGAGACCGGCGTGATGAACATGCTCAAGGCGTGGGCGGACGAGCAAGGTCTCGAGTGGCGCGACGACAAGGTGGGTAACCTGCTGATCAGGATTCCCGGCACCAAGGGCCTGGAGAAGGCGGCGCCGGTGCTGGTCCAGGGGCACGTGGACATGGTCTGCGAGAAGAACGGCGCAACGAAGCATGACTTCACCACCGACCCCATCCGGATGATGATCCAGGGCGACTGGGTGACCGCGGACGTGACGACCCTGGGCGCGGACAACGCCATCGGCTGCGCCATGGGCCTGGCCCTGGCCGAGGACAAGAGCGTGGCCCACGGTCCGGTCGAAGTGCTGTTGACGGTGGACGAGGAGCGCGGCCTGACGGGTGCGGCAGGCGTCGAGGCCGGCTTCTTTACGGCCAGGACCATGTTCAACCTGGACAGCGAGGAAGACGACGCGATCTTCATCGGTTGCGCCGGCGGCCGGGACACGGGCTTCACCCTGAAGAACCGCAGCGCGCGCTCACCCAAGAACGGCGTCGGCCGCAAGCTGACGATCCTGGGCCTGAAGGGCGGCCACAGCGGCCTGGACATCCACAAGCACCGCGGCAACGCCATCAAGATCCTCAACCGCGCCCTGGTCGCCGCTGCGGCGGCGATGGATGTGCGGCTGGTCGAGATCAACGGCGGCAGCATGCGCAACGCCATCCCGCGCGAGGCCGAGGCCAAGGTCGTGATCAGCAAGGAGAACGGCCGCAAGTTCAAGCAACTGGTGGACAAATTCCTGGCCGGCCTGAAGAGCGAGGAACTGGCCGGCTTCGATGACGGGTTCGAGTGGAAGGTGTCGGCGGTGCAGGCCCCGCGCTGCTTCAGCCTGGACAGCTCGGGCAAGACGTTCGCCCTGCTGGCGGCCATCCCCAGCGGCGTGACGGCCATGAGCATGGACATCGAGGGCCTGGTCGAGTCGAGCACCAATCTGGGTGTGGTCAAGACCAACGGCTCGAAGGTCGAGATCGTCTGTTGCAGCCGTTCCTCGGTGATGAGCGCGCTGGGCGAACTGGTCGAGCAGCACCGCCTGATCGGCGAGTTGGCCGGCGCGGAGGTGGATCAGCCCGAGGGGTATCCCGGCTGGAAGCCGAACCTGAAGTCGAAGGTGCTGGCGGTGACGCGGGCCAAGTACAAGAAGGCCTTCGGGGTGGACGCCGAGTTGTTGGCCATCCACGCCGGGCTGGAATGCGGCCTGCTGACCGAGAAGTATCCCGACCTGGATATCGTCAGCTTCGGCCCGAACATCACCGGCGCCCACAGCCCGGACGAGAAGGTGCAGATCTCCAGTGTGCAGAAGATCTGGAAACTGTTCGGCGAGACGCTCAAAGAGGTGGCCAAGACCTAGGTTGTGGCGTTGCTGCCGGATTTTCATAAACGCCCGCGGCTGGGTTCCGCGGGCGTTTTTCAGGATATTTCAACCTGTTGTCCCCAAGTTATCCACAGGAAAATATCCCCAATTGGTGCCCTGTCTCAATACGCCCTGGCGGCCGTCTGGGCGTGTCTGGAGCCGTTTTGAGGCATCCTTCTGATATTTTGCACAACGGGGTGCCGGCACCGGCGCCCGGGTTATCCCCCGGCGGGTTCCGGCAGGCCTTGCCGGGGCCATTTCACCCCTGGCAAGCCCGGTTTGGCAGTTGATTCCCGGGCCGATCTGGACGATCATTCCTTGTCCATGAAGCCGATTCCCTTATTGAGCCAAAGAGGTTGCAGGCATGGCCAGATGCGGTGAAGCAGGCAAACGGGGCGCCCGGGTGCGCTCGGACTGCTGGGTGCAGGTTGAGTTGCGGGAGTCCGGCGGGGTGACCGTCGAACTGCAGAGCAAGGTGGCCGGTCTGTTCGGCTACCGGATCAACGGGCTGATCAAGGACGGCTGCGCGGCGCTGGGCGTGGAGCACGCCCTGGTGCGCGTCGAGGACCAGGGGGCGCTGCCCTTTGCCCTGGCTGCCCGCCTGGAAACTGCCGTGCGCCGCAGCGGCCATGAGCCAGCTACGCCCTTTCTGTTGCCCGCGCCCGAGCGCAACGCCGAACCCAGCCCGGCCGATCGCCTGCGCCGCAGCCGCCTCTACCTGCCCGGCAACGAACCCAAGTTTTACGTCAACGCGGGTTTACATCAGCCCGACGGGGTGATCCTCGATCTGGAGGACTCGGTGGCCCCGACGGAAAAGGACGCCGCCCGCTGTCTGGTGCGCAACGCCCTGCGCGCGGTCGATTTCCATGGTGCCGAACGCATGGTACGCATCAATCAGGGCGAACAAGGGTTGGCGGATCTCGGTTGGGTGGTGCCCCATGGCGTGGACCTGATCCTGATCCCGAAAGTCGAAGAGCCGGCCCAGGTGGTGGAGGTCGACCGCCGGGTGGCGGCCATCGTCCAGCAGAGTGAAGTGCGGGGGCCGGTCCTGCTGATGCCGATCATCGAATCGGCCGCCGGCGCCTGGCGCGCCATGGAGATCGCCACCGCCAGTCCCAACGTGGTCGGTCTGGCGATCGGCCTGGAGGACTACACCGCTGATATCGGCGCCCAGCGCACCCTGCAGGGCACCGAAAGCTTCTGGGCCCGCGCCCAGGTGCTGAACGGGGCCCGCGCCGCCGGCGTCCAGCCCATCGACACGGTCTTCAGCGACGTGACGGACATGGACGGCCTGCGCGCCTCGGTGGTCGAGGCCAAGGGCCTGGGCTTCGTCGGCAAGGGCTGCATCCATCCCCGCCAGATCCCGGTCGTGCACGAGGCTTTCGCCCCGGACGAAAAGGAAATAGAGAAGGCTACGCGCATCGTGCTGGCCTTCGAGGACGCCGAGGCCCGCGGCCTGGGCGTGGTCAGCCTGGGCAGCAAGATGATCGACGCGCCGGTGGTCAAACGTGCGGTCGCCCTGGTCGAACAGGCGATCCTGGTCGGCAAGTTGACGGATGACTGGCGCGACGAGCTGTCGGGCGACAAACCCGGCGCCCGCCTGAACGGCAAGCTGAACGAAAGGGAAGGCGAGTGATGGCCAAGCTGGTGGAAAACGCCGCCGGGCGCCTGGTGCCCGTCGAGATCAACAAGACGACGGCGATTCCCTTCGCCGGCGTGGGCAAACACCGTCCGTTCGGCCGCAAGACCGGCCCCCTGATCCGCAGCTGCGCCGACTATCCGGCCGACGGGGACAAGACCACGGCCGACATCAAGCAGGCCCTGCTCGCGGCCGGCCTCAATGACGGCATGACCATCAGCACGCACCACCACCTGCGCAACGGCGACTACGTGGCCAACGCGGTGTTCGCCGCGGCAGCGGAACTGGGCGTCAAGGATCTGCGCTGGTTCCCGAGCGCGAGCTTCCCCTGCCACGCCGGCATGATCGAGCACATGGACAACGGCGTGATCCACCACATCGAAGGCTCGATGAACGGTCCTTTGGGCGACTACTGCACCGCGGGCAAGATGCGCGGCATGGCCGTATTGCGCAGCCACGGTGGCCGCTACCAGGCAGTGCAGGACGGCGAGGTGCACATCGACATCGCGGTGATCGCCGCACCCACGGCCGACCCCTTCGGCAACGCGACGGGCGACCGCGGCCCCACCGCCTGCGGCCTGCTGGGTTTTGCCCTGGCCGACAGCGAGTACGCCGACCACGTGATCGTGGTGACGGACAACCTGGTGCCGTTCCCGTGCATCCCCTGGCAGATCCAGGGCAACAACGTGGACCAGGTCGTGGTCATGGACTCGATCGGCGACGCGAGCAAGATCATCTCGGGCACGACCCAGATCACGAAGTCGCCGGACAGACTGCTGATCGCCGAGCTGACGGCCCGTTTCTGCGACGAAGCCGGCATCGTGCAGGATGGTTTCAGTTTTCAGGCCGGCGCCGGCGGCACAGCGCTGAGCTTCGCGCTTTTCCTGCGCGACATGATGCGCGAGCGCAAGATCAAGGCCCGGTTCGTGCGGGGCGGCTCGACCCAGTACCTGGTCGACATGCTGGAAGAGGGCCTGACCGATTACATTCTGGACGGGCAGACGTTCGACCTGGCGGGCGTGCGCTCCATGCGCGAGAACCCGGGCCACGTCAACACCAGCCCGTTTACGAGCTACAACTGGCACGGCAAGGGCAACTTCGCCGGCATGCTGGACGCGGTGGTCCTGGGCGCCACGGAGGTCGATCTGGGCTTCAACGCCAACGTGGTGACCCACAGCGACGGCAAGCTGCTGCATGGCATCGGCGGCTGGCAGAACTGCCTGGCCAGCAAGTGCACGATCCTGCCGATCCCCAGCTTCAGGGACCGCATTCCGGTGATCGT
>JAJRWA010000062.1 GCA_024277025.1 Candidatus Krumholzibacteriota bacterium
AAACTTCGTGAAGAAACACAAGCTTGGGCTGCAGCCAGCAATGCTAAACAACGCGGCGTCGACTGGCAATTTACTATCAACGATGCTCGACTCAAACTCAAGTCACTCTACCCTAATTCTGAATGTTGACAGAGCACTAGCCCCCGGTTCAGGGCTCGGGTGCACTTCTGCACGATTGTTGCAGATCCCGGTCATACCTTGCTGAATCGCCGGTTTTCGCCGGCGATTCGGCCAGTTTCTGACCTGAAGGGATGGAACGTTGCCACCTGCGATCGGAGTGGAAGTGCCCCGTGCCCCGGATGACGTGTCCGCCGTCGCCGCTGATTTGCGTCGTCTGCGCCTGGCCGGCCGGGCCGCCGAGGCCTTGCATCTGGCCAGCCGCTCGCTGCAGACCGGCGGTCAGGATCGGGCGGTCATGGGCGAAGCCATCCGCATTCTCATCTGCCTGGGCGAAGCCCCGGCGGCGGCCAATCTCTACCAGACGTACGCGGCCGGTCCGCAGGCGAGTCCCGAGTTGGAAACCGAAGTCCTGGTGCGCCTGGCGCTGTTGCTGGAGCGGCGTGAACTGCTGGCTGACATGGATCCGCCGCCGGGTCCTTCGTGGTTGGTGACTTTGCTGACCAGCGGTCACGATCCGGCGGAACCGCTGCTGGTTCGGGATCTGCAGATCCGGATCGAGATCGGTCACTCGGTCTTTGCCTTTGCGGGCTCCTGCCCACACTGCGGCCACTCCCTGGCGCAGGAATTTCGCGACACCCTGCTGGTCCACCGCACCTGGGTCTGTCCCGGCTGCTTCGGCCTGGTCCGGCTGGACCACGTCACGGCTCGCCGGGTTCTGCGGGACAAGTACGCCGGCCAACTGGGCGGCGGTCTGCAGAACACCGACCAACAGCTCATCGAACACATCAAGCCACGGCTGACCGGACAGGCTACAGCGCCGTTCATCGTCCAGGCCCTCGGCCAGGGTTATCACTTCGTGCTGAACGAACTGGTGCTCAAGTACGGCGCGGGGGCTGCGGAACCGGCACCGGAGGTGGCGCCGTGAAGACGATCTACCTCAACGGTGTGATGCTGGACCGGTGCAGCGTCTTCGTGGCCATGCTGGCCCGGAAATTCATCGTCGCCTTGCCCGGCTGGTCCGGGACCGACCCGGATCCCGACGTGCACCTGATCAACCCCCTGGCCAGACTGGGACAACCGACCGCGGCGCTGGTTCACGACCACGCCCGGCGGGTGGCCGAGCAGACCGCGGTCCTGGCCGGCAGCCTGGCGGCCGATTTGACGGCGGTGCCGGTGGGGTTCGCGCCCGACTGGCAGGTTCCCGCCGGGTATGTGGAATCCGCTCTCGTGCCGCGGGTCGATCAGATGCTGAGCCGGGAAACGGATTTCCGCCGCTTCCACGCCGAGCATCCGGTGGATCTGGTCCTGAGCGGGGCGGACTATGGCAGCGTGGCTAGGGTCGTGGTGCTGGCCGCCCGGGAGTTGGCGATACCGACCCTGAACATCGAGCACGGGTTTTTCTTCTCACGCTTCGATCCCGAGCTTGTCACCGACAAGGCTGTCCTGCCGACGGTATTCGCCTCTGAGTATGCCAATCTCGACAACGCCCTGGAAGTAGCGGGCTTTGCCGGACAGAACAGTGCGAATCCGGCGGCCGCGACCCGGTTCCTGGCGCTGGGCACACCGGTCGAGACGGTGGCCGCCGCCTGTCCGGACCGCGACGAGGCCCTGGCCTCGCTGGGGTTGACCGGAGACAGGAAAAAGGTGCTGCTGCTGGGCTCCTGGATCGAGGCCCGGGCGGTGAACAACCTGATCCAGGGCCAGCTCGAGACCATCGCGGCCTATGAGGACCTGTTGGGCTCCCTGGCGGGCAGCGGCCTGGGTGACGACGTGGAACTGCTGATCAAGCTGCACCCGGTCGAAGCGCATCCGGACGTGTTTCCCGGCGTGAAGGCGGCCCTGGAAAACCTGGCGGCGGGTCTGGGGCTGCCCGCGCCCCGCGTCTACCAGGACAGCGTGGCTGAGCTGATGAGTGCCTGCGACGTGGTCGTCTCGCTCGGCTTCTCGAGCCTGATGTATGACGCTTTCCAGTTGGGCAAGCCGGCCGTGGTGCTGGCGCTGCCCTTCCTGGCACCCAGCGCGCAGCCGAACTGGCGGACCGAACTGAGCGCGCCGTTGCGCGCGGGGGTGCTGACGGCGGTGGAAAACGGCACCGAAGTCTGGACCGAAGTTCAGGCCTGCTTCACGACCGGGCGGCAAGCCGAACTGGCCGCAGCGAGAGAGCGCCTCAGCCGAACCCATGACCTGAAATTCCAAAGTGTCGAGGCCAAGAGCGCGGCCATCATCGGCTGGATCGAAGAACTTCTGGCGGACTAGCAGTTGTCGTCGAGCCAAACTGCGGCCCGGCGCAGATCGACCAGATCCGGCTCTTCATACAGGTCGGCGTAAAGCGCCCGCAACTTCCCGAGATCTTCTGCCGTGTCGATCGACAGCTTGCGGTCCTGCATCAGGCCCGGTTCGGGCTCCAGATAGGCCGTCCGGAAAATATCGGGCCGGGTGGCGGCGTGCTGCATGGCCCAGGCGGTCACGTGTTCGGTGGCCAGGGGATCGTCGGCGGCGTGCCGGCGGCTGTAGTGCAGGGCGCGCGCCGAGACGACTTCGCCGCCCTGGAACAGGGACGGGCCGCCGCCGCGGAACTTGACCACGTCCGCGTCTTCGCGTTGGGCGATCGTCAGGCAGCGGTCCAGAAAGCCGGGATCAAAGAGCGGCGAATCACCACAGATGCGCACCACCCAGTTTGCCGGATACTTCGTCAGCACCTGCAGAAAACGGTCCAGCACATCGTCCTCGCTGCCGCGGACGACCGGAATCCCGAGCTGGGTGGCCTGGTCCGCCAGCACCTCGTCCCGCTCGTGGTCGGTCGTCGCCAGCACCACCGGCAGGTCCGCCCGGATGCGCCGGGCCCGCTGCAGGATGTGCCAGAGCAGCGGGCGGCCGGCCAGATCGGCCATCATCTTGCCGGGCAGGCGCGCCGATCCCATGCGGGCCTGCACGATGACCACGGCCGACGGTTGGGTCTGGGTTGAACGGGGCAAGAGGCTCGGCTTTCGTCCGGGGAAAGTTCAGCCGCCAATCTAGCAAAACGGCTACCGTCATTCAACAAGCCCCGCCAAACCCACTCTTGCGCGTGGGCTGAACTTCCGGCATCCTGTGGCCCTGTTCCGGACCAGAAAGGCAGACGATGGCCCGCTTCATCGCGGAGATTTCCAGCAACCACAACGGGGACATGGGGCGCTGCCTGGACCTGATCCGGGCCGCGCGCGCCTGCGGTTGCTGGGGCGTGAAATTCCAGCTGTTCCGCATCGAGCGGCTGTTCAGTCCCGAGATTCTGCAGACCAGCGAGACCCACCGGCTGCGCCGCCGCTGGGAGCTGCCGCTGCACTACATACCGGAGCTGGCCGCCTGCGCCCGCGCCGAGGGCCTGGCTTTCGGCTGCACGCCTTTTGATCTGGCCGCCGTGGCGTTTCTGCAGTCGGAGGTGGATTTTCTCAAGATCGCTTCCTACGAGCTGCCCTGGCTGGATCTGGTGACCAGCTGCGCGGCGACCGGTCTGCCGCTGATGATTTCCTGCGGCATGGCCGACGAGTCCGAGATCCGGCGCGCGGTGACGGCGGCCCGGGAAGGCGGCTGCACCGACCTGTCGGTCCTGCACTGCGTGAGCAACTATCCGGCGGCGCCGGCGGACTGCAATCTGGCGGCCATCGGCGCCCTGCGCCGGCTGCTGGCCCAGGAATTTCCGACGGCCACCGTTGGCTGGTCCGACCACTCGGTCGTGCCGCAGGTCGTCTTCCGGGCGGTGGACCACTGGGCCGCCGAGGTGGTCGAATTCCACTTCGATCTGGATGGCGCCGGTGCTGAATTCGACGGTGGACATTGCTGGCTGCCGGCCCAGATAGAGCCGTTGATCATGGGCCAGAGTTGTGACTCCTTGCCCGCGAGCGATGGCTCGGCGGCCCTGGCGCCGTCCGAATCCGAGCACGACGAGCGGCTGTGGCGCGCCGATCCGGCCGACGGACTGCGGCCCACGTTGCCGGTCCGGCAGACCTGGGCGCAGGATCACGCACCCGCCGCGGACCGCCCCCTGGTGGTGATGGTCGTCGGCGGGCCGGGTCTGGGGCATCTGGCGCGGTTGCTGGCCCTGGCCGAGGCGCTGCGGGATGAGCACGGGTCCCGGGTCCTGTTCGCTGCGCCCGATTGCCCAGGTGCCGAGCAGATCCTGGCGCGAAATGGGTTCGGCTGGCTGGACGAGCCGGCCGGGTTGGCGTCGCTGGTGGGGTTGCGCCCTGCCGTCTGCGTCGTGGATCAGAAGGAAGAGATCGCGGACCTGATCGCGGGGCTGGGCGCAGCCGGTATCGCCACCGTGGCGATCGATCGTCCGGATTGCAGTGAGGCTGATCTGGGTGTGGTGCCCTGCTTCGGCTGGCCGGCTGAACGCGACAGCACCCGCCTGCGCGGCGGGCCCGACTATCTGCTGGTCCGCCAGGATATCATCCGGTTGCGGCCGGACCGGGCGCCGCTGCCCGGGCCGCGGCTGGTGGTGAGTTTCGGTGGCGAGGATCCGTTCCGGCTGACCGAACAGGTCGCGCGGGCCCTGGCTGATCTGCCGGGCTCGGTGCCCGTGGACTTCGTGGTCGGCGGGGGCTTTGCCCGGCACCGCCAGGTTTGGCCGCCGGTTGAATTGGATCGCCCCGACTTTCGGGTTCTGGCTGGCGGGGACGCGCTGGAGACCATCCTGCCCGGGGCCGGTCTGCTGGTCACGGCCCTGGGCGTGACCGTGGCCGAGGCCCACGTCATGGGTGTCCCGACGGCGGTGCTGGCCAACTACGAAGCTGATGCTGCCCAGGTCGCCTACCTGACGGCTGCCGGGGCGATCGCCGACCTGGGTTACCACGTTGCGGTGACGGCTGCCGATCTGACCCGGTTGCTGATTGAACTGTGGGCTGACTGTGGCGGGCGGCAGCAACTGGCCGCCGCGGGGCTGCGCCATACCGACGGCCAGGGCGCCCGGCGGGCGGCGGCTTTGATTGCGCCGTTGCTGACCAGCCACCAAGCCCGGAAGGACCCCGCGTGCTGAATCTGGCCAGCTTCTTTCACCTGAACCTGATGTACTCTTCCATTGCGGAGGAGGACCGGGCCGAGGTCGTGCGCCGCTGCTATCAGCCGCTGCTCGAGCTGGCCACGCCCGAGTGCCCGGTGACCCTGGAAGCCACGGCCCTGACCCTGGAAATGATAGCTGCCATTGATCCGGGTTGGCTGGAGAAGCTGAAGTCCCGGCTGGTGTCCGGCGCCGTCGAGTTTGTCGGCAGCGGCTACTGCCAGATTATCGGTCCGCTGGTGCCCGGACGGGTCAATCAGGCGAACTTGCGGCTGGGGTTGGCGGCGTACGAATCGATCCTGGGGCTGCGGCCGCGCCTGTGGCTGGTCAACGAAATGGCCTACAGCGGCGGGCTGGTCGAGCTTTACGCCGCAGTCGGTGCCGAGGCCCTGGTCATGGAGTGGAACAACGCCTGGCAGCGGCATCCCGAGTGGGAGGAGGAACTGCGGTTTCACCAACAGCTGGCCCAGGGGTGCGAGGGCACGACCCTGCCGGTGCTCTGGATCGACACCATCGACTTCCAGAAATTTCAGCGGATGGCGAGCGACCATCTCGATCGCCAGGAGTGGGTGGACCACTGGTTGGCCAGGGCGCGCGATGCGGTGGACAAAGAACGCTTTGCCGCCCTGTATGGCAGCGATGCCGAAGTGTTCGATTTTCGTCCGGGGCGCTATCGCCACGAAGGGTCGCCCGGACCGCTGGACGAGTGGCAGCGGATACGGGAAGCGGTGGACAAGTTGTCCGGCAGTCCGGACCTGAAACTGACGCCGCTCAGTGCGGCGCTGCGGGAGAAGCCATCGGCGGTCTGCGGCAGGCCGCTGCGGCTGGAGTGCACGGCCCAGCCGGTCGTGGTCAAGAAACAGCAGAAATACAACCTGAACCGCTGGGCGGTTTCGGGCCGGGACGACCTGGCCGCCAACACGGCCTGCTTTGCCGAGGCCGTGCGGCTGGTCGAACTGGGCGACGCGGCCACTGATCAGCAGTGGCGCGACCTGCTGTGGCACTGGGCCTCGGATTTCCGGACCCACGTTACGGCTGACCGGTGGCGGGCCTTTCAGGCCAGCCTGCCGCAACCGGAATCCGGGCCGTCGGTGGTGGCTCCGGCGGCGGGCCAGGCGGTGGACTTCGCGCCGGACAGCCGCTACCTGGATCTGGCCACCGACAAGGTCGCAGTCAGGCTGGACCTGAAGCGCGGTCTGGCGGTGCGGGCGGCGGTTTTTCCGCAGCTGGGCCCGGCGCCGGCGTTGGGCACGCTGCCGCTGGGGCACTTCGATGACATTGCCTTCGGGGCTGATTTCTTCACTGGCCACGTGGTGGTGCAGTATCCGGGGCAGCGCAAGCTGACCGACCTGCAGGCCTGCGCCCGCACCACGACGGTGACCCGCCGTCCGGACGGTTCCCTGGTGGCCCGGGCCGAGATCACGGATGGGGACCTGAGTGTCATCAAGCAGATGGAGTTGTCGGCGGCGAGGCCGGAGCTGACCCTGACCGGCCGCCTGGACCTGCCGACGCGCCGGGCGGGCGAGATCCATCCGGTGCACCTGACGGTTGTGCCGGGGCTGTTCGAGCAGTCGGCTCTGCAGTTCCGGACCCACAATGGCGGGCTCAGTCCGGAAGTCTTCTCCCTGGCCGAGGGTGGGATCCATCACGGCGCGTCCTATTCCACGTTGATCACCGCCAAGGGCGGTCTCGGCGCCACCGAAGGCGTGGTGGAGATCGGCGACGGCGAGCGGGTGCTGGTCGTCCGGCATGATCCCGGTCTGGCCGCCCTGATTCCCACCCTGCGTTTCGAGAAGGTGCGCGGCGGTGGCTACTTCCTGCGGCTGCGCTACAGCGCCCAGGAAATCGACGAGACCTTTGTCGAAAACGACCAGCCCTGGCACGTCACCTGGAAGATCACGATCGCAGCACGGGAGAAACCGCATGAGCGCCGCTGATCACGACGACGATCTGGCTGGGCAGAAAGCCCAGGAGGCCGCCGAGTTCGACGCCCAGACCACCGAGCGCATCGCCCACGGGTTTGTGCCCGATCTCAGGCGGCTCGAGCCGGTCGATTGGTTCTACAACAACGTGTGGCGGGATCCGCAGATGGCCCGGCTGCACTGGCAGCCTCGTATCGAGCAGATTGTCGGTCTGGCCCGCGAGGCCGGCGGCCGGGTGCTGGAGCTGGGCTGCGGCTGCGGGATGCTGTCCCTGGAAATGGCCCGGGCGGGACTGCAGGTCACCGGCGTCGACCTGTCGCCGGTCAGCATCGAGGTGGCCCACCAGTACAAGGAAAGCAATCCGTTCCGGGACGGCTTCGGCCAACTGGACTATGTCTGCGGTGACTTCGACGAGCTGGAATTCGAGGACGGGAGCTTTGACACTGTCGTGTTCTTTCGGTCACTGCATCATTTTCCGAACCCGCCGGCGGTCATCGCCAAGACGGCCCAGTTGCTGAAGCTGCGGGGCAACCTCCTGATCAGCGAACCGGTCCGCTCCCACTTCAACCAGGATTCGGCTTTTGTGGCGACCCTGCTGCGCCTGGTCCTGCCCACCTGGGAGCCCTACGAGGACAAACTGGCAGGATCCTGGACCGGTGAGCGCATCGCCGACAACATCGCTACCATATACAGGGAGTACACCTACGAAGGTGAACACCACCAGTCCGCGATGGACAACAGCACCGACAGTGCCGACGATATCCGGGACGCCGTGTCGCAGTATCTGGACATCGTCACCGAAGAACTGAGTGACGCCTTTACCGACAAGATTCTGGGTGGTTTGCGGGGCGAGCACCGGTATGAGCTGGCCCGTATGTTGAAGGCTTTTGACGCCCACCTGGTTGCGGGCGGTATCCTGCCGCCGACCTCGATCGAATTGCACGCGCAAAAAACACGGGAGTGTTTCATTGAATAGAATTCTCGAAGCCCCGGTGATGATCAATCTGGAGATCACCGAGGCCTGCAACCTCACCTGCCGCCACTGCTACAATTTCTGGCGCCAGGATGACGGTCCCAAGCCGGTCGGCCTGACCGAGGAACGCATAAGCACCCTGATCGACATGATGGTCGAGGCCAAGGTATTCCATGTGGTGCTCTCGGGCGGCGAACCGTTCGCCAACTACAAGATCCTGAAGTACGCCCTCGGGCGCCTGACCGCGGAAGGGATTTCCACCAGCGTCAATTCGAACCTGATGCCGATCACCGCGGCGAAGATCCGCGAGCTGAAGGCCCTGGGTCTGGACCACGTGCTGACCAGCCTGAACAGTGCCAAAGCCGAGGTCAACGACTACATGGTCAACCGGGAAGGGGCGCTGCAGGAGATCATCAAGGGTATCAAGACCACGATCGCCGAAGGCGTTCGGGTGAGCGTGAACATGATCATTTCGGATGCGAACCGGGATGATATCTACGAGACGGCCCGGCTGTGTGCGGAACTGGGCGTGCAAAAGCTGTTCGCCACGCGCCTGGTGCCTTCCATCCGGGACCTGGTGTTCTCCGAGACCGACCGCAAGCTGGGGCAGGAGGCCGCCTTGGCGGCTCTGGATGAGATGGTGCGCGCCCGGGATGACTTCGGCCTCGCCATCGGCACGCTCATCAGCTATCCGCTTTGCCTGCTGGGCGATCTGGAGAAGTACAAGGATTTCGTGGGGCGGGGCTGTCCGGCCCAGCGGGGCAACCGGATGGTGATCAACGCCACCGGCGCGACCCACGCCTGCACCCACGAGGAAGCCAGCTACGGCGACGTGTTCGAGATCGGCATCAAGCAGGCTTTCAGGAAAATGGCGGCCTGGCACAACGGCACCTATCTCTTCGAGGACTGCAAACAGTGCCGCTACGTGAATGTCTGCAATTCGGGCTGCGCTTCGGCTTCCCAGGCCTATTTTGCCGACCGCAAAGCCAAGGATCCCCTGTTCAAGGGCTTCGAGGCCATCACCACCGATTTCAAACTGGAGATTCCGCCGGAGGTGGCCGCCGCCGTGACTGGCGGCGAGAACTTCGTCGTGCCGCCGAGTATCCGGTTCCGCGAGGAGAACGGTTTCTACAGCCTGAATGTGCGCTGGGCCAACACCTTTTCGGTGTACCACGAAGTGGGGCGGTTTCTGATCGACCAGCAGAAACAGGGGACCGCCTTCAACGTGTCGCAGATGGTCGGCGAGGATCCCCGGCAGAATCTGGTGAACCTGGTCTACAAGGAGGCCGTCGTGCCGGAGAAGGCGCAGCTCAAGGCGCTGTTTGCCGGCGGGGTGAAGCTGGGCTGCAGCATCGATCCGGACGATCTGGTGGCCGCAGGGGAAGGTTCATGACTCGAACGATCGCGCTCATACCGGCCCGGGGCGGGTCCAAGGGGATACCGCGGAAGAACATCGTCCCGCTGGGCGGCAAGCCTCTGCTGGCCTGGTCCATCGCCACGGCCCTGGCCTGTCCGGAAATCGAACGGACCGTTGTTTCGACCGACGACGAGGAAATTGCGGATGTGGCCCGGCAGCATGGCGCCGAGGTGCCTTTTCTGAGACCGGCGGAACTGGCCCGGGATGACACCGTGGACTATCCGGTGTTTCTGCACGCGCTGCGCTGGTTGCAGGACAACGAGGACTACACGCCGGACCTGGTGGTGCACCTGCGGCCGACCTCGCCGTTCCGGCGCGCGGGCCTGATCGCCGAGGCGTTGGCGAAGCTGGCCCGGTATCCGGACGCCGACTGCCTGCGCACGATCAACGAGGCTCCGGTCACGCCCTACAAGCTTTGGCAGAAAGACGGCGACTATATGCGTCCTTTTGCAAAGCTTGCCGGTGTGGAATCATACAACATGCCCCGGCAGGACCTGCCGGAAGTGTACTGGCACAACGGCGTGCTGGACGTCATCCGGGCGCGCACGATTCTCGAACGGGGTTCCATCTCCGGTGAGCGGATCATTCACCTGGAAATGTCCGACGACGACGTGGTGGATATCGACAACCCGCTGGACCTGGCCCGGGCCGAAATGATCCTGGCGGCCGCGAAGGAAAAGGAAAAATGAAGAACATCGCGCCTGAGATTCTCGAACAGAACGTCGTGGCTATTTTCAACGCCATGGGGGCCACGCCCGAGCACTCGGCCCTGGTTGCCGGTCTGCTGGTCAAGTCCGAGCTGTCGGGCTACGGGTCCCACGGTGTGGGGCGGGTCCGACAGTATGTCAATGGCATCAAGTCCGGCATTCTGGACCCGGTGGCCGTGCCCGAAGTGGTGATGGATCGGCCATCGGTGGCCCGCGTGGACGGCAAGCGCGCTTTTGGCCAGGTCGTGGCTCGCAAGGCCATGGAAACCGCCATTGCCAAGGCTCGCGAATCAGGTCTGGCCATGGTCGGGGCCTTCAATTCCAATCATGTGGGGCGGTTGACCGACTACGTGAAGCTGGCGGCGGAGAACGACCTGGTCGCGCTGATGATGTGCAACGGCGGTGGGCCCAACGTGGCGGCCCACGGCGCGCGCAGCAAAGTGCTCGGGACCAACCCCATCGCTTTTGCCGTGCCGTCCCGCGAAGGCCGGACCATGGTCATGGACTTCGCCACCTCGGCGGTGACCGAGGGCAACCTGCGCGTGTTCAGCAACCGCGGTGTGCGCCTGGACGAGAAAGTCGTGATGGACCAGGACGGCCACTTCACCGACGACCCCAACGCCTTCTTCGCCGGTGGGGCGACCGTGCCCATCGGGCGCCACAAGGGCTCGGCCCTGAGCGGGATCGTGGAGATCATGGCCGGCATATTTACCGGCGCGCGCTGTTCGTCGTTCGACGGCTATGTCGACGGCAACGGCATCATGATCAAGGTGATGCAGCCGGATCTGTTCCGGCCCCGCAGCGAGTTCGACGATGATATCGAGCTGTTCTACCAGAAAGTCACCGGGGCCGACCGGATGAACGGCGTCGACCGGATCTACTTCCCCGGCGAGCCGGAGCTGGAGAACGTCGCGACCTACCGCCAGGAGGGTGTCCAGCTGGACGACGCCACCTGGGAGGCCTTGACCGGGATCGCCCGTGAATGCCAGGTCGATTTTGGCTAGCGGCGGGCAGCGGCTGCTGATCATCGGCGCCGGCGAGGAGCAGGTGCCGGCCTACGATCTGGCCCTGGCCATGGGCCTGCAGGTGGTCGGTTCGGACATGAATCCGGCCGCGCCGGCCTTTGCGCTGCCGGTGGACCGGATCATTGCCAGCACCTACGACCCGGCCGAGACCGTCGCTGCGGTCAAGGCGTATCACCGCACCCGAAGAATCGACGGCGTGATGACCCTGGCCTGCGACGCACCCCTGACGGTGACGGGCGTGGCCCGGGCGCTGGGCCTGCCGGGGATATCCGAGCAGGCGGCGCTGCTGGGCACCGACAAGCATGAACAGATCCGCAAGTTCCGGGATGACGGTCTGCCGGTGCCGCAGTTCGCGGTGGTCGACAACGCGGCCGACGCCGCGCGGCAGGCCGAACAGTGGGGCTATCCGGTCATCATCAAACCCATCGTCGGCCGCGGCGGCCGGGGCGTGCTGCGCATTACCGACAGCGAGCTGCTGGCCCGGATGTTCGGCGAAGTGGCGGGCATGGGCACCGACCAGCGGGTCCTGATCCAGGAATACCTGCCGGGCCCCCAGATCAGTTCCGAGTCGATCGTCGTCGACGGGGTGGCCCACACGGCCATGTACGCGGGCCGCAACTACGAACATCTCGCGGAGTTCGCGCCCTACATCATCGAGAACGGCGGCTGGCTGCCGGCCCTGATCTCCACCACCGAGCAAGAGCGTTTGGACCAGACGGTGCAAGCGGTGGCCGAGTCCTACGGCATCACGAACGGCTTCATCAAGGGCGACCTGGTCCTGACGC
The DNA here is from genome assembly GCA_024277025.1 of Candidatus Krumholzibacteriota bacterium. Taxonomy (GTDB): domain Bacteria; phylum Krumholzibacteriota; class Krumholzibacteriia; order LZORAL124-64-63; family LZORAL124-64-63; genus JAGRNP01. Next base: position 11,985 of record JAJRWA010000062.1, read on the forward strand.
CGGACGGGGTGAAGGTCATCGAATTCGCCGCCCGGATGGGAGGCGGGTACGCCGTTTCCCACTCCATTCCGGCGACCCATCAGGTCAATCTGGTGGAGCAGGCGATCAAGCTGGCGCTCGGCCGGCAGATCGATACCGAGGATCTCAAGCCGCGGTACCGCCAGTCGGCCGCGATCCGTTTCTTCCTGCCGCAGCCGGGCCTGGTCAAGGCCATCGAAGGCTTCGCCGAACTGGCCGGGTTGGACTGGGTGATCCTCAGCCGGATGTACACCGCCGTGGGGGACATCGTCCAGCCGATCACCAACCACACCAAACGCGCCGGTTGCGTTATCGTGGTGGGGAAGGATCACGCCGAGGCCGAGCAGCGGGTGAAAGAGGCGATCGACAGGGTACAGATCATTACGGAGCCGGTCTAGATGGTGGACACCAGGCACAACTCGCGCTTTCAGGATGCCCGGCTCTACCTGCGGGATGCCGTGGCCATTCTGCCGGACAACCGGCGGGACCTGCTGGCCAGGCTGCAGCGGGGCGTCCAACTGGCCCGCCAGTTCGACCTGAATCTGGAAATCACCCTGGATGCCCGCTTCTTTGTCGAGCAGCAGACCGAGCTGCTGGCGGCCATCCGGCAGGCGACGGCTTCGTTCGCGGCGGTGGCCTACCACCTGCACACCAGCGCCGCGTACCCGTTCGGCGACAACGGCCACACGCGGCAATTGATCGCCTACTGCCGGGAGCAGGTGCCGCAGGGCCGTCTGCGCGGGCTGTGCGTGCATCCGGACCTGGTCACCGATTTTGATGTTTTTCGGCCTCTGGTCAGTGCCGGTTTCTATGTGGCCGGTGAGGTTCTGGACGAGAAGTGCGACGGCTTCAACACGTTCGCGAGTATTGCGGATCTGTTGGCGCGCTACGACTATCTGGGCCTGGTCCTGGACACAGCCCACATCGCGGGCATGGAGCCGGCGGGCGAGCCGCCTTTCGCAAAATATTGCGAAGCCTTTGCCGACCGGGTGGTCGAGGTGCACATTTCCCAGATGGGGAACCTGTACGACGCGGCCGAGATGGGCCCTGAGTTCGGCACCAACCACAGCCTGCTGTCCCTGGGCACCGACAAGGTGGCCGAAAGTCTGGGGCCCCTGCAGGATATCGCCGGGTTGAACCTGGTCATCGAGGGCGTGATCCCCGCCGGGGATTACGGCCGCCGACTGTTGGCACATGAAGTGACGTCCCTCACCGGATTCATGCAAGCAAGGAGCTGATCATGGAGATTTTCCTGGATACCGCCAACGTGGAGGACATCCGCCGCTTCGCTAGGCTGGGCCTGATCGACGGCGTGACGACCAACCCCGCCCTGATCGCCCGCGAAGGCCGGGATTTTCGGGAAGTCGTGGCCGAGATCTGCGACATCGTCGACGGTCCGATCAGCACCGAGGTGATCAGTCTGGACGCGGCGACCATGATCGAGGAAGCCCGGATGATCGCCAAGCTGCACCCGAACATCGTGGTGAAGATTCCGGCGACCAAGGCCGGCTACGAGGCGCTCAACGTGGTCAGCCAGGAAGGCATCAAGGTCAACTTCACGATTATCTACACGGCCAATCAGGCCTGGTTGGCGGCGAAGGCCGGCGCGACCTACGTCAGCCCCTTTGTCGGCCGCCTGGATGCGACATCGACCCACGGCAGCGACCTGATCGCAGAGATCGTGCAGATTTTCGAGATCCACGGCTTCGTGACCAAGGTGCTGGCCGCCAGCATGCGCAACGAGATCTACGTCAAGCATGCCGCTCTGGCCGGCGCCCATATCGCAACGATCCCGCCCGAGGTGCTGGACGCCATGATGGAAAGCGAACTGACGGACGTCAGCCTGAAGGGCTTTCTGGCCGAGTGGGAGAAGCTGCCCCGGGAGAAGCGGGAGTACTTCAAATGAGACTCGCAGGCAAAGTGGCGGTGGTAACCGGTTCGAGCAGCGGCATCGGCGAGGCCATCGCGCGGGGGTACGCGCGCGAAGGGGCCAGGGTCGTGGTGACCTATCTGACCAAGCAGGCCGAGGCGCAGAAGATAGGTGAGGAAATCGGGGCCGAGTTGATCCTGCCGCTGGACGTGCGGGACCGCGCCAACGTGCACGCTTTCTTCCAGGCCGTTGGCGAAAAGCACGGCCACATCGACATCCTGGTCAACAACGCGGGCATCAACCGCACGGCCGATTTCGACCAGCAGACCGAAGAAGACTGGAACGAGGTGCTGGACGTGAACCTGACCGGCGTTTTTCGGTGCTGTCAGGAAGTGCTGCCGTTCATCAGCGACAAGGGGCGGATCATCAACATCGGTTCGCTGTCCGGTGAATACGGCGGGCCGCGCACACCCTCGTATGCCTGCGCCAAGATGGGTTTGACGGCCCTGACCCACAATCTGGCCCGCTTCCTGGGTGACCGCGAGATCTGCGTGAACACCCTGTCGCCGGGGGTGATCGGCAACGAGTTCACCGAGCAGACCATGTCCGCGGACGTGAAGAAGACCGCGTTCTCGCTGATGCTGATCAAGCGATTCGCCCGGGTGGAGGAGATGGTCGGTGCGGCGGTATATCTGGGCAGCGATGAATCGTCCTACCTGACGGCCCAGACCATCAGTATCAACGGGGGCGCCTGGGTCAGGAGTTGAGCCGGCGGGCGATCTTACGGGTGAGTTCGGCCCGGGAGCCGGCCTGCACGATGGTGTGGGAACGGGCAGGTCCGGGCGCGGCGTCCGGAGCGAAGATCAGGGCCGTGGGCTGGAATTCCGGCGTGGTGAAGTCTGTCGGTCGCCCCGCCAGAAACCCGATCATCCGGCCCAGGATGTCGGTCGACGTGCCGGCCGGCGCCAGGCTTTCGTAGAACACGTCGCCGCCCAGATCGAGGTGGATCTCGATGAGCCGGGGCTGACCGTCCGGCTCGCAGCGGCAGGACAGATTGAGCACCGTGCGCTCCAGCCGGAATTCGGCCACGACCTGCCCGGCCAGCCGCAGGATCGCGGCCGCTTCCGGCCGTTCGCTGAAGACCGACGGGACGGCCACGCCGCCGAAGCGGATGCCGCCATCAGGCATGACCCGGGTCAATTCATCCTTGAGCACGATCGGATGGACGGTGCCCTGCTCGACCAGGGCCGTCAGGGAGACATCGCCGCCGGGCAGGAATTCCTCGAGGTTGATGCGTCCGTTCTGGCTGACATTCAGGGCAGCGGCGCAGGCGGCGGCCAGATCCTCCGCCTGGCGGACGACGGTGATGCCGCTCTTGCCGACCAGCGAGAGCGCCGGTTTGACGACGCAAGGGTACGTGATCCGCGCCTGATCGACCTGGTCCCAGGCCGACACGGCCTGGCAGCGGGGCACCGGGATGCGCGCCGACCGGCAGGCCTGCAGCAGCCGGGACTTGTCGCTGATTGTCGCGGCGGCGTCCGGCGCGGGGGCGGGCAGGCCGAGTTCCCGGCAAAGGGCCGCGGCCGTCACGACGGGCGGTCCGGCGGAACGATTGATAACGCCCTCGACCTGGTAGGTCGTCAGCAGGGGCCGCAACTGGCGGATGATCGGCCCGGCCTCGTAGGTGCTGGCCAGGATCTTCTCGTCACAATGGGCCAGGCCGGGCGCCTGTCCGTCGCGGTCGACCGCGATCACGGCGTAACCCAGTTGCCGGGCTTTCTCGATGACAACCAACTGGGAGGGGCCCGCCGCCAGGCAGAGGACGGCGGGAATCCTGGTGGGCCGGGTCTGCTCGGAGTCGCTCATGCTTCGCTTTCGTCGGGTGTCGGGACTTCCGGTCACCTTACGCAAGCTGGGCCGGAAAACCCAGTGAAATTAGGGCGGTATCTCCGGCGGGGCAGGTGGTATAGTCGGCAGATATCGTCGTCATGCGTTCGCCCCGGCCGGGGCGGTCCGATCGAGCAAGGAGCAGTTCATGGAGTATTGCCGGCAATGCATCCAGCCCAATACGCGTCCGGGTATCTCGTTCACCGACGGCCTGTGCGGCGCCTGTCGCAATATCACCAGTCATCAGCAGGAAAAAGACTGGGCGGCCATCGCGCAGGAACTGAAGTCGATCGTGGTCGAGGCCAAGGCCAACAATCATGGCGGCTACGACGCGGTCGTCGGCGTCAGCGGCGGCAAGGACAGCACCTTCCAGGCCCTCTACGCCAAAGAGGAACTGGGCCTGAACGTGCTGCTGGTCAACTGCGTGCCCGAGGGGATTACCGCTGCCGGTCGGCACAACATCGAGAACCTGATCCAGCAGGGTTTTGATTGTCATCATGTGCGCCCCAATCCGCAGGTGACCTTGGAAGTCGTGAAACGCGCGTTTTATGAGCACGGCAATCCGGTCAAGCCCACGGAATACCCGTTGTACGCCGCGGTCTTCCAGGTGGCGCTGGCCTTCCGGATTCCGCTGATCATCCTGGGTGAGAATCCGGGGATCACCCTGGGTGCGGCCAAGGGCATCGGCGACGGCGGCGACGCGCTGGATGTGAATCTGGGCAACACCCTGGCCGGCGGCAACGCCGCCGACTGGGTGGGCGACGGGCTGGAGCTGAAGGACCTGCTGCCCTACCAGTTTCCGGCCAAGGCCGATCTGCTGGCTGCCGGCATCCGGGCCATCTATCTGGGCTACTACGTCAAGGATTTCGGGCCCGACCACAACATCGATTTCTCCATCGCCCGCGGCCTGCACGGGATCGATATTCCGGAGTGGCTGCAGAAGCTGATCGGCCGGCCGCAGCTGTATTCGTCGGTGGACAGCGAGCTGCAGATGATCAACAAGGTCCTGAAATTCCGCAAGATGGGTTTTTCGGACGTCTCGACCAACGTCTGCCGCCAGATCCGGGAAGGCAAGATGAACCGGGACGAGGCCATCGCCATCGCCGAAAAATACGACGGCTACTGCGAGCCCAGGTACATCCGGAATTTCTGCGACTACCTGAAGATCGACGAGGACGAATTCTGGCGGGTGGTCGAGAAGTGGACCAACCGGGATCTGTTCCGCCAGGACGACGCTGGTCAGTGGGTGCCCCGCTTCAAGGTGGGCGTGGGGCTGGTGGGGCCGTAATGGCACCGGACGAGATTTTCAGCGAGGATGATATTCGGCCCGCGGCGCTGATGAGGAACCTGTCCGCGGTGCCGGATATCGGACGCAAGCGCGCGGACCTGCTGAGCCGGAGCGCCGAGTTCGTGACGATCGACTGCCCGGCCTGCGGCGGCGGCGAGCACCGCGCCGAATTCGTCAAGAACGGTTTTGCCTATGTCGCCTGCCAGGGCTGCGGGCTGGTTTTCAACAACCCCCGGCCGGATCAGGCCATGCTGGCCGAGTACTACGCGGACAATCCGCTCTACGACTACTGGAACAACGAGATTTTTCTGCAGACCGAGGCCGTGCGCCAGGAGAAGATCTTCGCGCCGCGGGTGGACCGGGTACTGGAGTTCTGCCGTGCTGTCAACATCAAGGGCGGCACCGTGTTGGAGGTCGGTTCCGGTTACGGCACCTTTGGCGTTGAGCTTCGTTCCCGCGAGCGGTTCGACCGGATCATTGCCGTGGAGCCGACCGAAGCCCTCGCCGCAACCTGTGTCGAGCGCGGACTCGAGACCATCAGCCGTTCCTACGAGGATATCGACGCCCGGACAATCGAGGCGGACGTCGTCGTGTCTTTCGAAGTGATCGAGCACCTTTTCGCGCCGGATGACTTCGTCGCTTTCTGCGCGCGTGTCCTCAAGCCCGGCGGGCTGCTCGTCCTCAGCTTTCCGAGCATGGACGGGTTCGATACGATGCTGCTCCGGGAGAAATCAGGCAGCGTGGGCGGCGAGCACATCAACATGTTCCACGCCGAGTCGATCACCGCCCTGCTGCAGCGGCTGGGCTTCCGGATCCTCGACCTGAGCACGCCCGGCCATCTGGACGCCGAATTGGTGCGCAAGGCCGTGTTGCAGGGGCAACTGGACCTCGACCGGCAACCGTGGCTGCAGAAGGTGCTCATCACCGAGTGGGGCCGGCTCGGCCAGCCGTTCCAGGCCTTCCTGCGCGAAAACGGATTGTCCTCGCACATGCTGGTGGCCGCCGTCAAAGACGATCGGAAGTAGGGACACGCCATGCAATACCAGGCACGTGATTGCGTCTGCTGCGGCTCCGGTCACTTGGAGACCCTCTACGAAATCAAGGACGTGCGCGTCGTCCTGCCGACCGAGACCACCTCCCAGGTGATCACCGTGCAAATCTGCCGGGACTGCGGCATGGTCCTGCTCAATCCCCTGGGCACCGATGCGTTCTATCGGGACTATTACAGCGACTATCTGCGGGTGAATGCCGCCGCTGAGGGCGCCACCCGGGCCCGGAAGAGGCAGCAGCAGCACGAGTACTGCCAAAGCCGGATCCCCGGCTACCAGGCGGGCGGCCGGGTCTACGATATCGGCGCCCACGACGGCTCGCTGCTGAGCTTCTTCAAGGCCGACGGCTGGCAGGTCGGCGGCTGCGACTATTCCCAGTCCGGCCATCGCTTCGCCCGCGAGACCTACGGCATTGATCTGGACCAGCTGGATTTCCTGCAGACGGACTACGCCCCGGGCACCTTTGACGTGGTCACCATCTTTCAGGTGTTGGAGCACATTTTGGCGCCCCGGCCGCTGCTGCGCAAAGTCAGGCAGTACCTGCGGGATGATGGCCTGTTCATCCTGGAGATTCCCAATCTGGACCGACCCTCGGCCCACAACCTGGCCAACTATTTCGATTTCGAACACGTGAGCTATTTCGAGCTGGCCAGCCTGACCAACCTCCTGGCTGTGACCGGCTTCGAGGTGGTTTCGAGCGAGGTCTACGCCCGAAACCAGGCCTTGCGGGTCGTCGCCCGCAAGGGACCGGTCAGAGGGATTGTGGCCAATTGCCACCGGGAGAACCGCGAAAGGGTGCTGGCCTACAAGGAGCAGTACCGCCGGATCATCGCGCAGATCGGTCGGCGCCTGCGCCCGCACCGTGGCCGGGAAATCATCCTCTACGGCGCCGGCCAACATACCGAACAACTGCTGCGGGAAGTCGGCGCGGTCGGGCTGCCGCAGATCACCGCGCTGGTGGATTCGAGTCCGGAAAAGTGGGGCCGCAGCTTCCTGGGCCATGAGGTCAGGCCGCCGCAGTGGCTGGCCACGCGCGGCGATGAGGTGGTCGTGATCTCGTCGTTCTCCTTCGCCCGGGCCATCGCCGAGACCATTGCCGACATCAATCCGCGCCTGCAGATCGTCGAGTTGTACGACACATGAAAAAGATCGAGCTCAAGAAGGGTGTCAACGACCTGAACGTCTACGCGGACGGGGACGACGAGAGCCGGATCAGCGACCCGGTCAACCGGATCAGGGTGATCAGCCGCGCCAATGATCTGCGGCACGACGTGATCGCCCTGCCCGATTTCCACTACAAGGTGGGCAACTTCATTCCCACCGGCACGGTGACCGTCAGCGACGAGCAGCGGATCCTGCCCTGTGCGGTGGGCAACGGACCCGGCTGCGGGTACAACCTGTTGAATCTGCACGAGAACGAAGCTGACCTGACCGCACCCAGGCTGGATTCGCTGTTCAACGGCTTGCTGGACCGGGTTGACATCAAGAGCAAGGCCGGCAAATTCGAGCCGGATTTCTGCCTGGCCGCGTTCAAACACGGCCTGGACGCGGTTGAAGATTGTACGGACGCGCAGAAGGAGCGGTTCGACTTTCGGGGCGATATCTACCACGGACATCCCGACGTCGCCGCCGAATGCGACTACCGCAGCTTCATGCCCGCCCGCAACCACCGGCGGATATCAAGTGACCTGGAGGTGCTCGGTGGCGGGAACCACTTCATCGAGCTGCTGAGCGCCAGGACGATCGTCGACCCGGAGATCGCCGCGCACTTCGACATCGCCGAGAACCAGCTCTTCATCAATTTCCACGCGGATGCCAACGCGGTCGGCAACATGACCGAGACCTTCACGCCCTACAAGACGTTCCGGAACTGGGACCGCATCCGGCGCGAGCTGAAGAAGATGAAGTTCCATCTCG
>JAJRWA010000063.1 GCA_024277025.1 Candidatus Krumholzibacteriota bacterium
TCGTGGCAGAGCGTCTGACCCTTTACGCAGGGGTGCGGGCCTTTGAGGGGCCATGGATCTCCGGCTGGTCGCCTTCGCTGGGCGCGTCCAAGTACATGCGCGCCGGCTACCGGGTTCGCGCCGAAGGCGGCTACTACAGCTATACTGGCAATATAGACGACACGACACGTGACAACACCTGGTTGCTGGTGGCTCTGGCCAAGGATCTCACCACCCGGCTTTCGGCCTCGGTGGAATACCGCCAGGATTGGGGCGATGATATTGCCGGCCGGCGCTGGTTCGTGGAACTGCGCCGCCGTTTCTAGTCGGGGGTTTGGTCTTGGAATCACTGGTCATCTGGACAATCGTACTGGCGCTGGTCGCGGGGGGCGTTGCCTGTTACACCCGCAACTTCCGGCGCCAGCGGCAGCATGATCGTGAGCGGCTGGTTCAGACCCGCGAACTGGGCATGGACAAGGCGTCGGGCCAGTATCCGCTGGTTGATGCGGCGGCCTGCATCGGTTGCGCCACCTGTGTGGCCGCCTGTCCCGAAGGTGATGTGCTGGGTATCGTTTCGGGCAAGGCCGTGGTGATCAACGGAGCACGTTGCATCGGTCACGGCAAGTGTGCCGAAGCCTGCCCGGTCGGCGCCCTCAAGGTGGGGCTCGGGGACATCACCAAACGCGACGATATTCCCCTGCTGGATGACTACAACCAGACCAATGTGCCCGGGGTGTGGATCGCCGGCGAGTTGAGTGGCTTTGCGCTGATCAACAATGCGGTGGATCAGGGTCGTCTGGTCATGGAGCGCATCGCGGCCACGGCCGGGCCGCGCGGTGACCGTGAGGATCCGGAGCTGTACGACGCCGTGGTCGTTGGCGCTGGCCCGGCGGGCATGAGCGCCGGTCTGGTGGCCTCCGAGCAGGGTTTGAAGTGCGTGATTCTGGATCAGCAGGGAGCCGGGGGCACGATCCTGCAGTATCCGCGGCGCAAGCTGGTCATGGTGCAGCCGGTGGAGATCCCCTGTCTGGGCAGGCTGCCGCGGCTGGAGTACAGCAAGGAAGAGCTGCTGGAAATCTGGGAGAAGCTCTACACGGATTACGAGTTGGATATCCGCAACGGCGTGCGGGTGACCGGTGTGTCGGGCCGGCAGGGAGATCTGGCCGTGGTCACCAGCGACGGTGTTCTGCGCACGCGCCACGTAGTGCTGGCGCTCGGTCGTCGCGGCACGCCCCGCCGGTTGAACGTGCCGGGCGAGGATCTGGCCAAGGTGGCCTACAAGCTGATCGATGCCGAGGCCTACGCGGGGCGGCGGGTGCTGGTGGTCGGTGGCGGCGATTCCGCCGTGGAGGCGGCCATGGGCCTGGCCCACCAGCCGGGTTGCCGGGTGACGATTTCCTACCGCAAGCCGTCGCTGCTGCGGATCAAGCAGCGTAACGCCGATCGCATCGCGCCCCTGATCGCCGACGGCACCATCGATTTCCGGGGCGGTACCACGGTGGGCAGCATCGACGGCGACCGGGTTGTGCTGGACGGCGAGTCCGGTTCGGCCATCGTGCCCAACGATGATGTGTTCATCCTGGCTGGCGGCATTCCGCCCTTCGGTTTCCTGCGCGAGATCGGGGTCAGCTTCGGCGGGGACCAGAAGGCCATTGCGACGGCAGGGACGCGGGGAGCGGCCGGCTGACCAGTGTGTGCTGCGGGCGCCTCACCTGCCTTGCTAACCTTTCGGTCGTCATTTATGGTGCAGCTTCCCGACCAACAACGTTGATGTATCTGTCCGGAGGAAGTTCCGTGGGCGTGGGAAAACTCATCTGTGTCGGGGTGCGGGGCACGACGCCCGGTGAGCCGCTGCTTGAGAGCGACCTGGACGCCTGCCGGAGTGCGGGGGTCAGTGGCGTCGTTCTGTTTGATGTCGATGTGCCGGCCTGGCGCCGGCTCCAGGCCGATGGCGTCGCCCCCGAGACCGCCCGCACCCGGGCGGTCCGCAATATCCTGACTCCGGACCAGGTGCGGGGCCTGACGGCCCACATCCGCGAACGTCTGGGCCCTGAAGTGTTCGTCGGTATTGACCAGGAAGGCGGCGCGGTGGCGCGTCTTTCACCGGCCCGGGGGTTCGCGGCCGAGCCGTCCGCCCGCCGGTTCGCCGCGCTGGCCGACACCGCCCGCCGGCAGGCCGCCGCCCACCAGGCCGACCAGTTGGCCGACCTTGGCTTCGACCTGAACTTCGCGCCCTGTGTCGATCTGGACCTGGAACCGCACAATGAGATCATCGGTACACTGGAGCGGTCCTATGGCGCCGAACCGGATACGGTTGTTGCCTGCGCGAACGTCGTGCTGGATGCCCACGCTGCGGCCGGCGTGGCCGCTTGCCTCAAACATTTTCCGGGTCATGGTTCAAGCCGTGGCGACACCCATCGCGGCGCGGTCGACATCACGGCCACCTGGCAGCGGGCAGCAGAGCTGGCGCCCTATCGGGCCTTGTGCCGGCGCCCGGGCGTGGCGGTCATGGCGGCCCACGTGATCCAGCGCGATCTGGCCGGGAATAGCCCGGCCTCCCTGTCGGCCCCGGTCATTGAGGGGCTTCTGCGGCGCGAGATCGGATTCGACGGAGTCGTGGTGACCGATTCGATCGATATGCGCGCGATCGCCGATATCCACAGCCCCGGCGAGGCGGCGGTGGCCGCTGTGGCCGCGGGCGCGGACCTGGTCGTCGATGCGCTCAATCTCACCGAGCGGGCAGAGCACCCGGCGCCCTTGCTGGCTGAGGCCCTGCAGAGGGCTGTTGCGGACGGGCGTATTCCGGGTGGCGCCCGGCGGATTGATGAAAGTCTCGCGCGGCTGCATTGTCTGCGGACCCAACTTGGGGCTGGTGGTTGAGCCGCGCCCCCGCCCACACTATCTTGTCCGAATCCCGGTTGAACCGATCTCCAGCCCGAAAGCTTCACAACATGCCCCTGGAACGCCTGGACCAACCCCACTGGACCGAGTTGACTCTCAGCCGGCCACCGCGCAACGAACTGGACCGGCCGCTGCTGACGGCTCTGGTCACGACTCTGGACGAACTCTGGCACGAAGCGCCACCCGTGCTGCTGCGTGCTGAAGGCAAACATTTCTCCACGGGTTACCGGATCAGTGACATCGGCGCCGAGATCTTCAGCGCTGATCCGGCCGTGCGCGCCGGTACCCCGTTCGAGCAGGTGATGGAACGGCTGAGTCGCTATCCGGCCCCGATCCTGGCCGCGGTGCAGGGCGATGCCTACGGCGGCGCGGTGGAACTGCTGGCCTGCGTGGATCTGCGGGTGGCGGCCGAGACCGTGCGCGTTGGTGTGCCGGCGGTGCGCCTGGGCCTGGTCTACAGCCACACCGGAATGCGGCGCCTGCTGCGTGGATTCGGGGCGCCCCTGGCCCGGGAGATGCTCTTGTTGGGGGAACCGGTCAGTGCGGAGCGTGCTGGTCAGGCGGGTTTCTTCAACCGGGTGGTGCCGGGGGATGAGCTGCTGGCGACTTCCCGTGAAATGATGGGCAGCCTGACGCGCGGCGGTCCGGCGGCCCTGCGCGGCACGCGTCGGGTTCTGCAACTGCTCGCCGAACACGAGACCCTGTCGACCTCTGAGCTGGCGGAAATCGCCAGCTTGCGGGAGGGCTCACGGCTGGGCGAGGAATTCGCCCGGGCCCAGGCGGCCTTCCTGGCCCGGGAAAAATCGCCGTTCGGCGAGTAGACACCGCCAGCGGGAGGTCCTAGTAGGCGACCGCCACTCCGATCACGTCCATCACGTAGTCGTTGATCGTCGGGCCAGTGTCCTGAAGCGACGAGTCGCCGGCGGATCGTCCGCGCTCACGTCCCCGGATCGGGCCCACACCCGGCGCAAAATGAGTGGTTCCGTACACATAGTTGTGCACCGTGCCGGTGACGTTGCCGTTCTCGTCGGTCGCCACGGCTTCACCCATGTCCACCAGGTACATGCATTCGACCACATTCCGGAACCGAACACCGCCGATGGTCAGATCGCCGCGTGACCAGATCTGTCCGTACAACCAGATGTTGGCCATGGTCGGGTTCAGGGCCGTGCCGGGGGTGGTGACTTTGTCGTCCTTGCAGGCGGTCAACGACAACAGGACGGCAACGGTAAACAGAACGGCAATCAGACGTGATTCCGGCATGAGCGGGCTCCCCTGTCCGCAGGCGTCATTCTCTGGAATTGTGCCTGATGATAGCCGATATGGGCGCCCAATACCAGCGGTGCGGATCAGAAGTTGAACCGGTCCATGAACTCGAACTGCCAGACGCCCTCCTTGGTGCGCGCCGCTTCGAACCGCAGCTGCAGCGTGTCCAGATTCAGATGCGCGCCACCACCGTAACTCATCTGGGCCACACCGGGGGCCGCACCGTCGTACCAGGCGTCACCCGCGTCGCCGAACAGGTGGAAACCGAAGCCCACCATCTCACCCTTGGGGGAGATCTGCATCAGGAACAGCGGGATGCGGTACTCGACCGAAAACAGGTAGCCGTGCTCGCCTTCGCGTGAAGCGAACGGGTAACCACGTACTGTTTCCGGTCCGCCAAAATACAGGGCGTTGTCGATGTTGGTCGGTCCCGTGACCTGGCGGCCCCAGCCGCGCATGGCCAGGATGTGCTTGCGCCAGGGCAGGGGCACGAAGGCGCGCGCGTCGATCAGGCTTTCAGTGTAGCTTGCAAAGCCGTTGCTCTGCCAGTTGCGCACCGTCGCCTGGGCCAGCACGCCGCGACGGGGGTAGTACGGGTTGCTGCGCGAGTCGAAACCAACGGTGGCGCCGAATCCCCAGTGGTTCTCGGCGTCGGCACCGAAGAAGGCCCGGCCCGAAGGGCCGTCCGGACCACGGTCCGGCAGGTCGCCGAAGTACTCATCGCGTTGCTGGAAGTAGCCGTAGGTCAGGTCGCCGCCGACGAAGAAGTTGCCGCTGAAACCCCAGCGCACGGCCAGATCCGCGTCCCACTTGTGGTAGCGGAAGGGCCGGAAGACGAAGTCGGCCAGCTCGCCGCCGACGCCGACCGTGGTCTCCAGGCCGTCGACGCCGAACAGCCAGGGCCGGTGCCAGGACAGACGCCCCTTCTGCAGATAGACAGCGGTGGCCTCCAGGCGCACCGTCTCGCCCCGGCCGCGCAGATTGCGCTCTTCGGCCCAGACGCCCAGTTCGTACTTGTGGCGGCGGCTGTAGCGCACGACCGGGCCGTAGAAGGTCGTCATGTCTTCCTCGACGGCGACATTGAGGATCACGTGCTCCGGGTCCTCGTCATCGAAGTCGATTTCAACGAAACGGAAGTAGCCGCAGTCCTCGAGGGCGTCCCAGGCGTCATCCAGCCGGTCCTGCGTGAAGGCGTCGCCGACCTGCAGGCCCATGACCCGCCGGACCAGGGTCGTGTCGGTCCGCGTATTGCCCTGCACGTTGATGGCGCCGATCGTGCCCTCGTCGCGGCGGGCCTCGGTGTTGTTGTCGTCGCCGAAGACGGCCAGGGCCGGGGCGGCGGCCAACAGGCCCAGGACCACAGTTGCGGTCAGCAGGGCCAGCACATGACGGGGTCCGCGGTTGGTCAATAGTGGGTTGGCCACAACAACTCTCGCAGGCTGGGGGCTCCGGTGACACGAACTGCTGGCGCAATTATGCCCGAACCGGATGAATTGTCCAGTACGTCAATTAGGTGACAGTCGCGTCGCTCGTCGTGTGCTGCGACATGTCGTCCTCGATGGGCGGTGTCGCGGTGTAGACCGCCAGATGGGTGCAGCTCAGTCCGCAGGCGTTCAGATCCTCGTTCAGGTCGCTTGGCGTGATTCTGGTCAACCGGGCCTGCAGTTCGTTGGCCAGGGGAGTTCCCTCGCCCGCGGGGCCGCCACCGAGGTGTTCGGCGAACAGGCCGCTGACGATCTGGTTGATCAGTCTTTCGATGAACTCCGGATCAGGGTGCTGCTGGCCCTGCAGGAAAGTGCCGAAGAAACGGCCGGGCCACTCGATGACCAGGGAGCAACTGCCGATCACGGACTGGTCTGCGGTCGGGCCCCAGCGCAGGGGCTCAGACCGGGGCCAGCGCAGGCGCAGCGGTTCGTTCAGGGCCAGAAAAATCAGTTGGCAGGAAGGGTCGATTTGGCGCTGGCCGCATCCGATCTCCAGATAGTGGGCACCGTCCAGATAAACAGCCTGCAGTTGGCCCTCATGGACAAGCAGCGCCTGCTGCCCTTCTTCCAAAATCAGCGACAGTTTCTGGCCACGCATGAATTCCAGCTCCAGCGGGCCCTGGATGTAGCCCTTCTGCGGATCAATGGACCACTCGATGGGCGCGCCGTCCAGGGGCAGGGCGGACCATTGGCGACCGTTGCTCAATCCACTCGTGGAGGGGAATTCGCTGCTCATGTCAGTTCTGCTCCTTGTAGGTGAACTCCGATTCCCAGCCCAGACCCAGCAGGTAGTTGCGCTCTTCGGTCATCTCACTGAAGCGGGCCAGATCCTGGGACAGGCGGCCCGCCTCGGTCTTGAACCAGCTGGCTGCGGGCACATCGGTTTCCAGATCGCGCACCAGGCTCATGGCTTCCTCGATCAGCAGGATCAAGCGCGTATCCAGGTCTTCGAGCTCGCTGATCGTGGCTTCGCAGTCGCCGACCAGACAGACCAGGCCTTCGCGGTCCAGGCGCCGGAAGATCAGCCCGATACGCTCGATCAGGGAATCGATCATCTGCTCCATGTCGGAGTTCAGGATCTGGCTTTTCTTCTCGGCGACGGTCAGCAGGTGGTGGCCACATTCCTTGAGCATGAAGCCCATCGCCCGGCGGAAGACGCGTTCGGCGTCGGCGGCGTCGGCCTCGGAACGGTAGTTCGCGTAGATGGGCATTTTCTCCATCAGGGTGGTCATCTCGGTGAAGCTGATGCTGGCTGCCATCATGTTGGGTCTCCGTGTAGGGTCTCTGGTGGGTGCCTTGCGCGGGCCGGAATATTGCGTCCTGCCCGATGATGTTTCCTTTGACGAGGGGAACGGCAAGGAGCATTCCACCTTCACGGGGAAGCTTGGGGAATAGGTGGTGAAATCAGAAAAAGTTGTGGTAAAACAGGTTAGACGAATCGGCAGATACTTCCGCCCCGGATTCGAGGCAAAATGCCGAATGCAGCACCGGCCGGCTGACGCAATTAGCATGCTGAGCGCATGATACGTACGATAAAGCGCAAGGTCGGTTCCGGCCCCGGTCTTGCCCTGTCCGTGATTCCTCCCCCAGTTGCCACACACACCGAGGGGGGAGTATCATGTCAGCAAGACATGAAGGAGAGGGATCGATGGCCAACCGCGCCCAGGATTGGTTTGCCCAGGCGGAATACGACCTGAAGCTCGCCCGGACCGCGCAGGCTGATGGCAGCCATGAATGGGCCTGTTTCGCAGCCCAACAAGCAGCTGAAAAGGCGATCAAGGGGTTGCACCTGCACAAGGGGCAAGAGGCGTGGGGGCATGTCGTGGCCCAGTTGATAAGGGAGTTGCCGGGCGAGCCGCCGGCCAGACTGCTGGACCAGGCTAAAGTGCTGGACAACTTCTACGTTTCAACCCGCTACCCCAACGGCCACCCCGCCGGGGCTCCGTTCGACCACTACGGTGTTCTGCAAAGTAACGAGGCGCTCAAGCATGCCGGTCAGATTATTGCATACGTCCGTGCTGAAATGGCCGGATAGGGCAGCCGTAACGGCGGCACTGGCGCAGTGGGCGGCGGCGGCGGTCGCCGGCCGGCCGCAGGTGCGGCGTCTCGGTTACTTCGGGTCCTATTCCCGGGGTGATTGGGGAGTCGGCAGCGACCTGGATCTGGTGGTCGTGGTGTCGGCGTCGGAGGTGCCGTTCAGCGAACGGCCATCTGCCTGGGACCGGTCCGCGCTGCCGGTCCCCACGGATATCCTGATCTACACGGCGGCGGAGTGGCGGCAGGTTGTCGCCCGCGGTGACCGCTTTGCCCACGTGATGACCACCGAAGTAACCTGGTTGTACCCCTGACTCAGCCCGTCCACCTTTGCACCGGATTGCGCAGCTTGCCGATCCCCTCGATCTCCACCTCGACCACATCGCCGGGCGTCAGGAAGACCTGCGGGTCGCGGAACACACCCACGCCGCAGGGGGTGCCGGTGGAGATGATGTCGCCCGGCAGCAGCGTCATGTTGCGGCTGGCGTGGGCGATCAGGTAGTCGACCGGAAAAATCAATTGCTCGGTGTTGCTGTGCTGCATGATCTCGCCATTCCAGCGACACTTGATGTCCAGGCCGTGGGCGAACTCGGGCAACTCGTCCGGCGTGACGATCCAGGGGCCGCAGGGCCCGCCGGTGTCGATGCTCTTGCCGCGGAAGAACTGCTTGTCCGCGTACTGGGCCGCCCGGTCGCTGACGTCGTTGAAGCAGGTGTAGCCCGCGATGTGCCGGGCCGCGTCCTCACGCTTGATGGCCCGTCCGGCGCGGCTGATGATCACGGCCAGTTCGCCTTCGGCGTCGACCTCGGTCAGATCCTCGGCCAGCTGGATCGGCAGGTCGGGTGCCTGCAGGCAGGTGGGCGCCTTGCTGAAGAGCATGGGGCTGGGTGGCAGGGGCTTGTTCTGTTCCTCGGCGTGGTCACGATAATTCAGCCCGACACAGATGATCTTGGACGGCAGGATGATCGGCGCCAACAGCACGGCGCCGCCCGGGCCGCCGAGTTTGAGGAATGGCAGGGGCAGGTCTTCACCCGCGTCGACCAGGGCCA
>JAJRWA010000064.1 GCA_024277025.1 Candidatus Krumholzibacteriota bacterium
CTTGCCCAGCCCGACCAGCAGGGTCCAGCCGGCCTTGACGCCCCCGCAATAGACCGGCAGCAGCGTGCCGTCGGCGCCCTTGAAACCAGCCCCCTTGACGACGTGGCCCAGATCGGGACCATGGCCTCCGGTCAGGCCGGGGATCGAGCTGAGGTCGGCCTTCTCCTTTTTCTGGAAGACGGGAAAAATCAACAGGTCGCCGACGGTTGCGCCGGGACTGGTCTTGGCGACTGTCCACTGCATGAATGGGATCCTCCGGTATTTGACGGGGCAAACGGCCCCGGGAAGCGACTGATGATCAAGTCGGGACATACTAGCACCATCACCACGAATGGCCACGTGATTTTGCGGTGCCGGATGGGCCTTGAGCCCAGCCCGGCGGTCGTCTAGACTGCGGCCAGGCAGCAATATTCCCTCTCGTGCGAAAGCGGGTCCCGGCCTTGCGCAAATCCAATCTCCACTGGCAGATCATGGCGGCCCTCGTCCTGGGCGTCGGCGCGGGACTGCTCTGGCCCGAGGGTTCACGCCTGCCGGCCGGCATTCATCCCTACGCCGTCTTCGATTTTGTCGGCACTCTGTTTTTGCGGGCCCTGAAGATGGTCATCGTCCCCCTGCTGGCCGGCTCGATCATTTCGGGCGTGGCCGGCGTGGGCGCCAGTCGCGGCCTGGGCCGCCTGTTCAGCAAGACCTTTGCCTGGTACGTGACGACCAGCCTGGTGGCCATCGTGGTGGGCCTGCTGCTGGTGAATCTCATTCAGCCGGGGATCAGCGGTGGCCAGGCCGTGGGCACGCGCATGGGCCTGGCTGAAGCAGCGCCCGACCTGGCGGCCAAGATAGAAGGTCACGGCGCCGGCGACATCGTGATGATCCTGCAGCGCATGATTCCGTCCAATCCGGTCGAGGCGGCAGCCAAGGGCCAGATGCTGCCACTGATCTTTTTCTGCCTCCTGCTGGGCATCGCCATCACCGGTCTGCCGGAGCGGCAGAAGGCGGCCCAGCTCGGCTTCTGGGAGAGCCTCTTTGCGGCCATGATGCGCATCACCGGCTGGGTTATCGCCACCGCACCGATCGGCATTTTCGGCCTGATGGCCAAGACCACTGCCGGCAGCGGATTTGCGGCATTTGCGCCTTTGGCCCGCTACGGATTGACGGTCCTGGCCGCGCTGCTCTTTCACGCCGCCGTGGTGCTGCCCCTGCTCCTGCGCTTCGCCGGCCGGGTCTCTCCCCTGCGTCACGCCCGCGTGATGGCCCCGGTGCTGCTGACGGCCTTCTCCACCCGCAGCTCGTCGGCCACCCTGCCGTTGACCATGGAAACGATCGAGAATCGCGCCGGGGTGAGCAACCGCGTCACCAGCTTCGTATTGCCTTTGGGCGCGACCGTGAACATGGACGGCACCGCTCTCTATGAATGCGTGGCCGCCATGTTCATCGCCCAGGCCTATGGTGTGCAGCTGAGCTTCGGCGCCCAGCTTGTGGTGGTCTTCACCGCCTTGCTGGCCAGCATCGGCGCCGCCGGCATTCCGGCCGCCGGCCTGGTCATGATCTCGGTGATCCTCGAAGCCGTCGGCCTGCCACTGGAGGGTTTGGCCCTGATCCTGGCGATCGACCCGGTCCTGGATATGTGCCGCACCGCGGTCAACGTATGGAGCGACAGCTGCGGCGCGGTATTCGTGGCCCGCTCTGAAGGTGAAACCGAAATTCTGACCTGACCGAACGGGTCTTGTCCGCAGACCGGATCTGTGGCATCCTGCCGCGAACGACCAGCGAAATCAGGCGCGCAACGTTTGGCTGCTGCCTGCGTAGGGAAACAGTCGGCATGTGTACGCACATCACTTGATACGGAGTCAGCAACTTGAGCAGCCCCGCAGACAACGACCAGGGATTCGGGCCGACTTTTGACGACGGCTTTGGTACCGGCGGTACCGAGGACCTGTTGCTGCCCCCCTGGGAGCGGCGGGAACGTTTCGGGTTCCTCAACGGCCTCTACCTGACGATCAAGGATGTGATGCTGGCCCCGGGTCGGTTTTTCACCCGCATGCCCAGCCAGATCGGCCTGCTGCAGCCGCTCTACTTTGCCGTCGTGCTCGGTGTGGTGGCCTCGTTCTTCGCCTGGATGTGGTCCCTGACCGGCAGTTCCCTGCAGATGCTGGTGGCCGAGGACATTGCCGAAGTGGCCAAAGGCCCCTTCTACGCTTTTCTGGCTTTTCTGTTCAGCCCCCTGACCATTGCGATCGGCATCTTCATCAAGGCGGCCCTGCTGCATCTGGTGTTGATCGCGGTGGGCGGCAACCGCCTGGGCTTCGAGGCCACTTTCCGGGTCGCCGCCTACGGGGAAGCGGCCGGTATTCTGGCCCTGGTGCCGGCCTGCGGTTCGGGCATCGGCTTGATCTGGACTCTGGTCATTACTGTCGTCGGGCTTTACAGCATCCACGAAACCGATCCCTGGCGCGCGGCCGTGGCGGTCTTCCTGCCGGCGATTCTCTGCTTCTCGGCCATCGGCACCAGTGTGGTCATGCTTGTGCTGGCGACGAACTGAACGTGTGAAGACCGTCCCGGAACAATCGCCTGTGCCGCGGCTGATTCTTTTTTCCCTGCTGCCCCTGGTGATCGGACTGCTGCTGCTGGCGCGGCTCGCGCCCGAGCTGGTGCTGCGCGTGGCCCATTGTCCTTGGCGCGAAACGACAGGCTTTCCCTGCCCGACCTGCGGCAGCACGCTGGCAGCCACGGCGCTGGTCCACGGTCAGTTGGGTACCGCCCTGCGGGCCAATCCGCTGGTCATGCTGCTGGGTTTGGTCTTCGCCGCCGGCGCCGCCTATGCCGTGGTGGCCACCCTGGTGCCGCGCTGGCGCCGCTCGCTGGCGCTGACGACCGGCGAGAGCAGGACCGCCAGATGGCTGGCGGCCCTGCTCCTCGTGCTGAACTGGATCTGGCTGACGGTCCGCTATCTCGGCTAGTACTCCGCCAGCAGCTTGCGGGCAATGACCAGGCGCTGTATCTCGCTCGTGCCCTCGTAGATCCGCGTGACCCGCACGTCGCGGTAATAGCGCTCCACCGCGTACTCCTTGCAGAAGCCGTAGCCGCCGTGGATCTGCACGGCCGCGTCGGCCGCCAGCCAGGCCGCCTCGGTGGCGGTCACCTTGGCCATGGCCGCCTCCTTGGTGAAGGGCTTGCCGGCATCCTTCAGCCAGCAGGCGTGCCAGGCCAGCATCCGGGCCGCCTCCAGCCGGGTGCCCATGTCCGCGATCATGTTGCGGATCGTGGGCTGCGAGGAAATGGGCGCGCCGAACTGGACGCGCACCTTGGCGTACTTGATGGCCTCTTCCAGACAGGCCTGGCCGATGCCCAGGGCCTGGAAGGCGATGCCGATCCGGCCGCCATCCAGGGCCGTCAGGGCCACGCGCAGGCCTTCGCCCTCGTTGCCCAGCAGGTGGCTGGCCGGCACCTTCACCTCGTCGAAATCGATCGAGACGGTGTCGCTGGCCCGCAGGCCCATCTTGTCTTCCTTCTTGGCGACCGAAATCCCGGGTGTTTCGCGCTCGACGATGAAAGCGTGAGTATCTTTGTGTCCGGTCGTACCGGGCGTGCGGGCCACCACGACGAAGAACGAGGCGCGCGACCCGTTGGTGACGAAGCTCTTGCCGCCGGTCAGGTAGTAGAAATCACCGTCGCGGCGGGCGGTCGTCGTCAACGAGGCGGCATCACTGCCGGCCCCCGGTTCGGTCACGCAGAAGGCGGCGATCTCGCCGGCGGCCATGCGGGGCAGGAATTTCTCCTTCACCTCGTCGTTGCCGAACAGGGCCACCGGATACGAACCCACGCTGTTGTGCACGGTGAGCATGACGCTCACGCCGGCGCTGGCCTTGCTCAGCTGCTCGACGACCAGCCCGTAGGTCAGGGTGTCCACGCCCAGGCCACCGTACTGCTCGGGGAAGGTCAGGCCGAAGAAGCCGTTCTGGCGCATCTTGTTGATCAGATCTTCCGGCATGTCGCCGACTTCGTCCATTTCCTGGGCGATCGGGGCGATCTCCTGGGCGGCAAAATCGGCCACCATGTCCCGGAACATCTTCTGGTTTTCGTTCAGCTCGAAATTCATGGTCTTCTCCGGCTAGGGTCTCGTTGCCTGGTGAACGGGCGCCCGAAATATAGGCGCTCGGACCGCCGCTACCAAGGCGCCGACCAGCGCGTGCCCAGTCCCGGTCCCAGCAGAATCGCATTCTGCAGCAAGCGTTCGCTCTCGACGGGCCAGCGCCGATAGCCCGGATGATCGGCAAAGAGGATCACCTGGCCGCGGCCGACCGCCTCACGGGTCGCGTAGGCGGTCCGGGCCATCCGCGCCGCCGCTTCGGGCCACAGCAGACCGCCGAGGTGCAGCCGCTCCCGCGCGGCGAAGCCCGCCGCCACCCGCACCGGTGCCGTGGCGATCAACGGATCCCGGCCACCGAACAGGACAGTGATGTCGGCGGGCATGCCGTAGTTGAGCCAGAATTCCTCGTCCAGATCCACCCGCAGCAGCGCGCCCTGCGGCATCAGGCGCCGCAGGCGGCCGTCCACCCGGGTGCGGTCTTCTGCGGTCGGGCTTTTCTGTCCCGGCGGCAGGACCGCGGCCATCCACTCGTCCATGCGCACGGGGTGCCCGCCCAGCGGCGTACCTTGCACATAGCCTGCGGCAAACGGAGCGGCCCCCGGGCCCAGGACCGGAGCCACGTCGTAGGGCGAGTCGCGTTTGGTCAGGGGTGCGACCGGTTTCTGGTCTTTCTGGTCAGCCTTGGCCGGGGCCACCCGTTCCCCGACTGCGGTCGGACGCCCGGCGCCTTCCACCTCCGTCGCGCCCAGGCTCCACACCGGCGACGGGTATTCCTGCACCACCTGATTGCGGAAGCGGGCCTTGGTCAGCCCCACCTCCTGATCGGCCAACAGGCGCGCCCCACCGGCCAGCCCGATCGCCGTGCCGCCGGCCCTGACCCACTGGCGCAAACGATCCAGGCCACGCTCACCGAGCAGTTGGCGGTACATGGCCGTGCCGCCCATCACCGGCGGAAAGACCAGTACGTTGTAGCGCGATAGATCAACCCGCCCGAAGCCGCCGATGTCCAGGGCGCTGAAGCGCAGATTCAGCTGCTGGTCCAGCAGATGCCAGACGAAACCGTAGTCCGCGGGCGAGACCGGCATGCCGGTCAGCACGCCGACCCGGGGCGGCACCAACAGCCGGTAGTGGCTGCCGCCGAGATCCGGTCCGGCCTCGGAGTTGGCCGTGCCCACGGGCAGAACCTCGACTCCCATGGCGCCGGTGATCCGGCCGGCGACCGCGGCCAGATTCTCGATATTGCCTTCTTTCTGCAGCACCAGGGACCCGCGGTTGAAATCGCGGCCGGCGAAAGTGAAAGGTTTCTCGGCCACCCGCACGGCGATGTCCTGCTGCAGCAGGGCCGCGAGCAGGGCCGGCGTCTGGTCCGGATCGCCGTTGATGAGGTAGTAGCTCGCCGGTGTCAGCGGCTTGAGCATGGTCGTGGCCGACGCCACGGTCGGTGACCACGATGTCCATTCGCCCCTGGGCGCCTTGCGTCCCCAATAGGCGGGCACTCCCCGCAGCAGGGGCAGGGACCAGGCCGTCGTGTCGTACAGGCGGCTGCCCTTGCCCTTCTCCAGATATTCCCGCTCCTCCTGGAAAAATTCAGCCTCCATGGGCACGTGCGGGTCCAACAGCACGCGGGCCAGATAGCCCGCCGGCTGGTCCAGCGAAACCAGCAGCGTGCCGGGTGCAAGGTCCAGGCTGGCCGTCGTGCCGGTGCGCGCGTCGGTCAACTTGGCGCGGGCACGGTGGCCGAGCGGCAGCACCTGCACCTCGATACCCTGATCCACCAGTTGCCGGGCGAAGCGGGCCAGCCGGGCCGGATGCCGCGGGTCGGGCGGGAACACCCAGGCACCGACCGGGCCCTTGGCGCCAAGCTTCACGGCCGCCTGACGACCAGCGACCTGATCGGCCAGAATCTCGCTCGAGTTGTCGGCCAGGGAAGTCAGATTGGCCACCGACGAGGCCACGTGATGTTCGATCGCCTGGGCGAAGGTGCGCACGGTGCCGTTGCGCTTGCGCACCAGCGTGCCGGTCGTGCGGGACATCTCATATAGGATGCCAATCGCCCCGTGGTACGAAACCCACGATGAGCCGTAGCCGGGGAAGAACTCCTCGTTCCATTCGCCGGAAAAATAGGGATAGCCGCGCGCGTCCAGGGCGCGGGCCTGATCGGCGGCCACCGGCCCCTCCCACTTGCCGGTGTTCGGCGGCAGCAGCGGATTGAACGGGTGCCGCGGCGGTGGGAACAGATAGCTCGCGTTGGCGCCCATCTCATGGCTGTCGACCAGCATCTGGGGCAGCCAACCGGCGATTTCACGGGCCCGCGCACTCTCCGGCAGCAGCATGACGAACCAGTCGCGGTTCATGTCGAACAGGTAGTGGTTGCCCCGTCCCCAGGGCCAGACCGCCCGCTGGGACAGATCATCCTGGTCGGGATTGGCGGTGCGGTGGGCGAAACTCGTCGTTTGCGCCAGATAGCGGGCGCGGCCATCCGGATTCTCGCAGGGGTCGATCAGCACGACCAGCTTGTCGCGCAATTCGGCCGCCTTGTCGTCCGTCCCGGCGACCAGCCAATAGGCCAGCGCCGCGGCAGCATCGGTGCTGCTCAATTCATCACCGTGGATACCGTAGGCGAACCAGGC
>JAJRWA010000065.1 GCA_024277025.1 Candidatus Krumholzibacteriota bacterium
ATGGCTGTGCCCTACGTCAAGCGTGGCGATCCGGGCCTGGTGCTGGCTTCGTCAGCCTGGCACAAGGGCATTATCGGTATCGGGGCGGCGCGGCTCGTGGAGCAGTTTCAGTTGCCGGTGATCCTGATTTCGGTCGAGGGCCTGGAAGCACGCGGGTCGGCGCGCAGCGTGCCGAACGTCGATGTGAAAGCTCTGCTGGACCAGTGCAGCGAGCACCTCGTACGCTACGGGGGACACGCCCAGGCGGCGGGCATGACTCTGCGTGCCCGTGACCTGGAGGATTTTCGCCAGGCGTTTCTGGCGGTCCTGCGCAGCGGTCCCCAATCCGGGCCTGTGCCCGAGGGCTACGACATGGATCTGGATCTGACTGAGCTGAGTGCGAAAGGCGTGGCTGGACTGGTCAACGAACTCGAGCACATGGAGCCGTTCGGCTCGGGCAACCGCAAGCCGGTTTTCCGTTGCCGCGGCCTGCGGTTGCAGCGGCCGCCGACCTATCTCAGCGGTGGCGCCCATCTGCGCTTCGCCTTCCGTGGCCCGTCGCAGCCGTCCGGAGGGGATACGCCCGCCCTCAGCCGCGAGTTCGTTTCCTTCGGCAGCGGCGACGCCTGGCGGCGCATGCTGGCCCGGGAGGGACTCGGGTCCCAGGATCTGCTGGCCCGCGACTGGGATGTCCTGTTCCAGATCAGCCGCAGCACGTTCCGGCCCCGGAACGGCAACTACGACCCGGTGCAGCAGTTGCTGGTCGACATCAGGCCGTCTGTTTGCCCATGAGCAAGTCGCGGGCACCCGAAACGGTGGACCTGCAGGCCATGATGCAGGGCCTGTGGGAACGGGTGCGCAGTTACAACGCCCAGGCCGATGAAGACAAGCTCTGGTTCGGTTTCCGCTTCGCCAAGGCGGCCCACGAGGGGCAGTTGCGCAAGAGCGGCGAGCCCTTCTTCACCCACGCCCTGACCGTGGCCACCATCCTGGCCGACCTGCGGCTGGACGCCGACACCCTGATTGCCGCCATGGTTCATGATGTGGTGGAGGATACGTCCTACGAACTGGAGGACGTTCGCCAGCGCTTCGGCAAGGATGTCGCCCACATGGTCGACGGCGTGACCAAGATCAGCAGCATCCGCATGGTGAACAAGGATGCGCGCAAGGCCGAGACCTACCGCAAACTCGTGCTGGCCATCGCCCAGGATCCGCGCACGGTGCTGATCAAACTGGCGGACCGGCTGCACAACATGCGCACGCTGACCTACCTGGCCGCCGACCGCCAGCAGGACATCGCCCAGGAGACGATGGACGTCTACATCCCGCTGGCCAATCGGTTCGGTATCGCCAAGATAAAGTGGGAGCTGGAGGATCTGGCCTTCAAGATCCTGCAGCCCGAGCGCTACTTCGAGATCGAGGCGGGCATCAACCAGACGCGGGCCGAGCGCGAACGCCTGATCGACAAGATCGTGCTGCCGCTGCGGTCGTCACTGGACGAGGCGGGCCTGGTTTCGCGCGTGACCGGCCGGCCCAAGCACTTCTATTCGATCTACCGCAAGATGAAGGATCAGGAGATCGGTCTGGATCGCGTGTATGACCTGTTGGCGGTGCGTATCATCGTCGAGACCAAGGCCGACTGCTACCACGCGCTGGGCATCCTGCACAGTCACTTCCCGCCCCTGGCCGACCGGATCAAGGACTACATCGCCACCCCCAAGCCCAATCTCTACCAGAGCATCCACTCAACAGTGAGGGTGCCGGGCGGCAAGTTCATCGAGGTGCAGATCCGCACCGAGGAGATGCACGAGCGCTCAGAGCTGGGCATCGCCGCCCACTGGCGCTACAAGGAGGGCGGCGGCGCGGACAAGGCCGACCTCGCCGAGATGGTCAAGTGGCTGCGCCAGATCATGGAGTGGGAAGAGGACGTCGACGACGCGCGCGAATTCATGGAGACCCTGAAGGTCGACTTCTTCAGCGACGAGGTCTTTGTCTTCAGTCCCGGCGGCGATGTGTTCCAGCTGCCGCGTGGCGCCACGCCCCTGGACTTCGCCTTCACGATCCACAGCGAGGTGGGCTTCCGGTGCATCGGCGCCAAGGTCAACGGCCGCATCGTGACCCTGCGCAGCGAGCTGCAGAACGGCGACACGGTCGAGATCCTGACCAGCAAGACTCCCAGCCCGAGCGCCAGCTGGCTGGAAGTCGTCAAGACCAGCCGGGCCAAGCATCACATCAGGCGCTGGATCAAGACGACCCAGTTCGAGGAGAGCGCCAAGCTGGGCCGCGAGATTCTCGAGCGCGAGCTCAAGCGCGCGCACCTGCACACCAAGGTCGATGATCTGGTGGATGTGGCCCAGCAAATGGGTTTCACCGATTTGGACAAGCTCTTTGCGGCCGTGGGGCACGGCGAAGTCACCCACATGAAGGTGATCGGGCGGGTCACGCCCGTGCCCGAATCTCCGGCCGAAAAGGTCATCGCCAAGGGCAAGGAGCTTTACGACAACCTGCTGCGCCGCTCGACGACGGGTGTGCGGGTGGCCGGCGTCGACAACCTGATGGTCAGTTTCGCGCGCTGCTGCCAGCCGATTCCCGGCGACAGCATCGTCGGGGTGATCACGCGGGGCCGGGGCGTCTCGGTGCACCGGGCCGGGTGCACGAATCTGAACGACCCCAATCTCGGGCCTGAGCGTGTCATCGACGTGACCTGGGACAGCAGTTCGGATCAGACGTTCATGGTCAAGCTGATCATCACCGCCCAGGACCGGACCAATCTGTTGATGGATATCAGCAACGTCATCAGCCTGACCAACACGAATATCAGCAGCGGCGAGTTTTCCGCCGAGGACGACCTGGCCAGGGTCACGCTTGTGCTGGCGGTGCGGAATCTGAATCATCTGGAAAAGATCCTGAAAGCGGCCCGCAAGGTGCGTGGCGTCCAGGGCATCGACCGATACCAACTGGGCGGCCCGGTCAGCGATGGGGGAGGCTAGCCGATGCGCTGTGTGGTGCAGAGAAGCGGATCGGCCCGGGTTACGGTCGCCGGCCGGGTGACCGGGGCTATCGACGCCGGCCTGGTCGTGCTGGCGGGCTTCGCCCCGGGCGACACGGAAGCCGAACTGGGCTGGATGGCGCGCAAACTGCCGCGTCTGCGTGTTTTCAAGGACGATGAAGACCGCATGAACCGCAGCCTGCAGGATGTGGGCGGGGGGATCCTGCTGGTCAGCCAGTTCACGCTGTACGGGGATTGCCGCAAGGGACAGCGGCCCAGCTTCATCGGCTCGGCGCCCCCGGATCAGGCCCTTGCGCTTTACCGCCGGTTCGGCGAGCTGCTGCGGCAGGAGTGGCCCACCGTGGCCGAGGGGGAATTCGGTGCCATGATGGAAGTGAGCCTGCTGAACGACGGTCCGGTCACCCTGATCCTCGAGCGCGAGCATGGCTGATCCCCGCTGTCTGACCCCCTTCGTGCCGTGGCCCGGGGATCTGGAACTGATACTGGCCTCGCGCTCGCCCCGGCGTTCCGAGTTGCTGACCACCGCCGGCATTCCTTTTGTCTGCGAACCGGCCGGTGAGGTCGAAGGCGAGTTGGCCGCCACGCTGCTGGCAGCGGGCACGTCCCCGGACAAGTATGCCTGCGCCCTGGCCCTGGCCAAGGCGCGCGACGTGGCCCGGCGCCGTCCGGGCCGGTTGGTGCTGGGCGCCGATACGGTCGTGGTGCTGGCTGGCGACATTCTGGAGAAACCGGTGGACGAGGCCGATGCCCGGCGCCTGCTGGCCCGCCTGTCCGGCCGCCGGCACACGGTGGTCTCGGCCATCGCACTGGTCGGTGGTCCGGCCGGTAGCGAAGGCGTGACCGATCACGAGGCCACCAGGGTGGAGTTCCTGCCGCTGGACGAGGCCGTGATCGCCGCGTACGTTCGCACGGGAGAGCCCATGGACAAGGCCGGAGCCTACGGTATCCAGGGCTATGGGGCCCTGATGGTGCGCGGCGTCGAGGGTTGCTACTTCAACGTCATGGGTCTGCCGCTGGCCCGGCTGGGCGCGCTGTTGCGCCAGGTCCTGCCGGTGGCGAGCCAGGAGAACGATTCATGAACGAATCCGCTGCCGATATGACCAGCCTGCCGTTCCCCTTTCCGGTCGTGACCTGGGACGAGGGTGAGGTCGTCCTGATTGATCAGACCCTGTTGCCGGATCAACTGGCCTGGCGCCGCTGCGCCACGGTGGCCCAGTTGTGCCGGGCCATCGTCGAGTTGGCTGTGCGCGGCGCGCCGGCGATCGGCGTGGCGGCAGCCTATGGCCTGGCCCTGGCCTGGAATCTGGCCCGGCAGGAGGCGGGGGAGGAACCGGAGCGGATGCTGCCGGCTTTTCGCCGCTACCGGGCCGATCTGGCAGCCACCCGGCCCACGGCGGTGAATCTGTTCTGGGCCCTGGACCGGTGCGGCGGTCTGGCCGAAACGATGGTGGCCGGCGGTTCCGACGCGGCTGCGGTCTCAGCGGCCCTGCTGGCCGAAGCCCGGGCCGTGCGCGACGAGGATGTGGCCATGTGCCGGGCCCTGGGCCAGGCGGGGGCCGAGCTGCTGCCGGATTTCGGTACTGTCCTGACCCACTGCAATGCCGGCGGCCTGGCCACCGGCGGCTACGGCACGGCCGTCGGTGTGGTGTACGCCGCCCGTGAAGCCGGCAAGACGCTGCGCGTTTTTGCCGATGAGACGCGGCCTCTGCTGCAGGGCGCGCGACTGACGGCCTGGGAACTGGTCAATCAGGGCATCGATGTGACCGTGCTTTGTGATGCGGCCGCGGCCACGGTCCTGCGGCAGGGCAAGATCGACGCCGTGATCACGGGGGCCGACCGCATCGCGGCCAACGGGGATGCGGCCAACAAGATCGGCACCTATCCGCTGGCGGTCATGGCTCACCGGCACGACGTGCCATTCTACGTGGCGGCACCGGCTTCCACGTTTGATCCGGACACGGCCACCGGTGACGGCATCCGTATCGAGGAGCGTGACCCACAGGAAGTGCATCAGTGGCGCGAGACGCGGACCACGCCGGTGGGGGCCGGCGCCTGGAATCCGGCCTTCGACGTGACGCCGTCCGAGTTGATCACCGCGTTCATTACCGAGCATGGCGTGCTGCGTCGGCCTTTTGACAGCAGCCTGGCCACGATTCTGGCGGCGGCGGCCCGGAAGCCCTAAATGGCCTGCTGAACGGGTTTTTCCCGGCGGATTGCCGGTCCGGCTTCCTTGACAAAGCGGGCCCCATTTGCTAGCTTACCCGTCCTGCAATAGCCCTTGGGGAACCGATTTTCCCGATTTTCTCGGCCCGGGGTGCATGGGGATCTGTGGACGATTCACATCAGTTTGTTGCAGCAAAACGACTTAAGCAGCTCGTGGACGAGGGCTCCAGGCAGAGGAGTCGGCGCGTGTGCGCCGTTGTGTTTCTCTGGCCCGGTGATATTTTCGGCGAGCCAGGGTTAAGGACAGGGCCGGCCAGAGTCCGGCTTTTTGAGGAGAATTCCTTTGAAGACCTACAGCATGAAACTGGATGAAATCGCCAAGGACTGGCTCGTCGTCGATGCCGATGACGTGGTGCTGGGCCGTTTGGCGACCCAGGTGGCGACCTTCCTGCGCGGCAAGCACAAGCCCACCTTCACCGCTCACCTGGACATGGGTGACAACGTGATCGTGTTGAACGCCGCCAAAGTGAAGCTGACCGGCCAGAAGCGGGAGCAGAAGACCTATCTGCGCCACACCGGCTATATGGGCGGCCAACGCGTCACCTACATGAGCAAGCTCATGGAAAATCGGCCGGAAGAAGTGATCATGCGCGCGGTCAAGGGCATGCTGCCCAAGACCCGCCTGGGCCGCCAGCAGTTGCGCAATCTGCGCGTGTATGCGGGCGCCGAGCATCCCCATGGTCCGCAGCAGCCCAAGGTTGTGGAACTGTAGACTGTCGCCGGATGCGTCCGGACAGAATTTTGCAAGTGGCAGCGGGAATAGCCCGGTGCGCACCAAATGACCAGCCAGTTGGAGGATCAGAAGTTGGAAGAACGGTATTACGCCACGGGTCGCCGCAAGACCTCCGTCGCCCGGGTCTGGCTGACCCAGGGCACCGGTCAGATCAAGATCAACAACCGCTCGGTTGAAGAGTACTTCGGGGAGGCTGTGCGGCAGCAGGCCCTGATGCCCCTGACCGCCCTGAACGTTGAAGGCGAATTCGACGTCTGGTGCACGGTCAAGGGCGGCGGCATCACCGGCCAGTCGGGCGCCCTGCGTCACGGTTTAGCGCGGGCCCTGGTCGTCGCCAGCGAGGAATACCGCAAGCCCCTGCGCAAGCGTGGCTTCCTGACCCGCGACTCCCGCATGGTGGAGCGCAAGAAGTACGGTCAGCCCGGCGCCCGCAAGCGGTTCCAGTTCTCCAAGCGTTAGGCTGTCCGGTGGGCCCCGGGCCCGCTGTTCACCTGTTGCGGAGACTTGCCGGGCTGTGGCCCGGTCATACAAATGCCTCGTCCGCAGTCTGCGGACGAGGCAAATACACACCCGACCGGAGGGGGGGAATTGGTGGCACCGTGCCAATCTTCTCAGTGGTGTTTTTCCCACTCCGTTGATGGTCGGGGAGGCTCAACCTGTGCGAATAGGAGTCCGTCATGGCCAACGTTGGTCTGAAAGATCTGCTTGAAGCTGGTGTCCACTTCGGTCACCAGACCCGCAAATGGAACCCCAAGATGAAGCCGTACATCTTCATCGCCCGGGGCGGCATCTACATCATCGACCTGCAGCGCACGCTCAAGGCCCTCAACGAGGCCAGCGCCTTCCTCAAGAAGATCGCCGCCAAGGGCGGCACCGTGCTGTTCGTCGGTACCAAGAAGCAGGCCAAGGTCGCCATCCGCGAGATGGCCACCCGCGTGAACATGCCCTACGTCACCGAGCGCTGGCTGGGCGGCATGCTGACCAACCACCAGACGATCTACAAGAGCGTGCAGAAGCTCGAGGAGATCGAGGCGATGATGAACGACGGGCGCATGGAGAACTTCTCCAAGAAGGAGCAGTTGGACCTGACCCGCAAGTTCGAGAAACTGAACAACAACCTCGGTGGTATCCGCAACATGAAGGGTGTGCCGGACGTCGTGTTCGTCGTCGACACCGCCGAAGAGGAAACGGCCGTGCGCGAGGCCAGCAACCTGGGTATTCCGGTGATCGGCATTGTCGACACCAACTGCGATCCCACGCTGGTTCGTTACCCGATTCCCGGCAACGATGACGCCATCCGCGCCATCACGCTGTTCACCCGCACGGTGGCCGACGCCATCGAAGAGGGCCGGGCCATGCGCGGCGAGGGCAAGGAGACCGCCGGCGCCGCCAAGGTCGACATGGCCGCGCCCAAGGCCGAGGCCGCAGCGGCCAGCGCCAGCCTGAACGGCGAGGACAGCAAGGTCAAGGCCGAGGCTTCGGCCCCGGCGGCCAAGCCGGCCGAGTAGGAAAGATTCCACCGGCTGCAGGCCGGTTATTCGCCAATAGTTCTGAAGGGCCCGGCCCCGGCCGGGGGCGGGCCCTGTTGATGCACCACGAGGCCCGCTTGCGGCGGGCAATTTCCCGACACCGGCTCGACGCCGGGCGGGATCCCAAGGAGTCGGAGTCATGGATATCACTGCGAAGATGGTCAAGGAGCTGCGCGAGGTCAGCGGCGCCGGCATGATGGATTGCAAGAAGGCCCTCAAGGAGACCGATGGCGACATGGACAAGGCCATCGACTACCTGCGGACCAAGGGTATCGCCTCGGCGGCCAAGAAGGAAGGCCGGGCCACGAGCCAGGGTATCGTCGGCAGCTACATCCACGGCGGCGGCAAGGTCGGCGTCCTGGTCGAGGTCGCCTGCGAGACCGACTTCGTCGCGCGTACGGACGACTTCCAGACTTTCGTGCGCAACGTGGCCATGCACATTGCCGCGGCCAGCCCCGTGGCCGTGACCCGGGAAGAGGTCGACTCGACCCTGATCGACAAAGAGAAGGAAATCTACCGGGAGCAGATGAAGGAACAGAACAAGCCGGCCGACATCATCGACAAGATTGTTGAAGGCAAGGTGGACAAGTACTACAGTGAGGTCGTGCTGCTCGAGCAGAAGTACGTGAAGGATCCGGATATCACCGTGGCGGACTACCTCAAATCCATCATCGGTTCCCTCGGCGAGAACATGCAGATCAAACGGTTCGCCCGTTTCCAGATCGGCGGTTGACGCCAACGTGCCAAGCCCGGGCCTTGCCGCCCGGGCTTTTTTTTACCCAGTGAGGCGGCCGGCCAGACGGATTGAACCCTCGCGAAAGGTCTCGATAAGGTGAAATTCACGCGAATCCTGTTGAAGCTCAGTGGCGAAGCACTGATGTCCGACAACGAACAGTACGGCCACGCCAAGCTCTCGGGGCTGGCCCAGGCCGTGGCCCAGATCGTCCACATGGGCGTGCAGGTCGGCATCGTCGTCGGCGCGGGCAACATCTTCCGCGCCCGGTCGGCCAACCTGGAGATCGTCGACCGTGTTACCGCCGACAACGTGGGCATGCTCGCGACGATCATGAATGCGGCCATCGTGCGGGACTATCTGCGCGGCGAGGGGCTCAAGTCGCGCATTCTCAGTCCGCGGGAACAAAGACCGCTGACCAAGAGTTTTGCCCGGGATGAGGCTCTGGAGCTGCTGAATCATGGCCACGTCCTCATTTTTGCCGGCGGCACCGGCAATCCCTACTTCACCACCGATTCGGCCGCGGCCCTGCGCGCGCTGGAGATCAGCGCCGACGCGCTGATCAAGGGCACCCAGGTCGACGGCGTGTATGACAAGGACCCCAACAAGTTTGCGGATGCCAAACGCTACGATTTGTTGGATTATGACCAGGTCATCGACCAGCGCCTGCAGGTGATGGATCTGGCGGCG